>CAZTDF010000115.1:0-14698 GCA_964612465.1 uncultured Pirellulales bacterium | reverse complement strand
TCCGACATTGTAAAAATCGGCAGATACAGTGCAATCACGACAACCGATACAATCGCCCCGACCGATATAATCATGATCGGCTCAAGAAGACTCAACAACATGGTGACAGTAGCATCGATCTTGCGTTCATAATGCTCGCTGGTCTTTTCGAGCACTTCGGGCATTGAACCACTTTCCTCTCCGACCTGTATCATTTTTATGACCATATTTGGGAAAAAGCCGGCCGTGCTCATACTTAATGAAATGTTCGAACCGCCGACAATGTTTTCTCTGGTCTGGACGATGGCCGACTTGATGATATCGTTATCGGTCATCCCCGTGAGAATATTAAATGCCTCAAGCACTGAAACGCCGGAAGAAAGCAAAGTTGACGTCGTTCTGCAAAACGTTGCAACGAATGCCTGACTCAAAATACTTCCGAACATAGGCAAAGACAGGGAAAGTCTGCTGAATAAATAGTGGCCTTTTTTGGTCCTGGAAAAGAGCTTTGCAAACACTACCAGGACAATGACAAAGCCAATAATATAGTGAAGATTGTAGTGCAATATATCATAAAATCCCATAAAGCCACGGGTGAAAGCAGGCATTGTCCCGCCGATCTGATCGAATATCTTTCGGAATCGGGGAACAATGAAAGCCATTATGAATACGACAATTATGATAATAAATGAGAGCACGAAGATAGGATAAGCCATCGCGCCTTTGACTTTTTTCGCGAGTTTGTCACGATTCTCAAAATACTCTGCCAGCTTGCCTATTGCCTTGGCGAGATTACCGCCGGTTTCGCCGGCCAGGATCATGGCACAGCAGAGCCGATTGAAAACTTTCGGATATTCCGCAACACATTCCGAGACGGGCTGACCTTTCTTGACCTTTTCCGATATCTGCTTGAGAATCTCCTGGAGCTGCGCATTGTCCGTGTCATCGCCAATGATGTCCAGGGCTGTAGTAATAGGAATTCCGCCCTCGAGCATCGTTGCCAACTGCCAGCAAAGTGCCGCCAGGTCCGCTGATTTGATGCGTTTACGATGACCTTTTTGCTGGGCTTTCGTGCTACCTTTCTTCGATACATCCTTAACAGAGATAGGTGTTAGCCCTTGCTCACGAAGCTGGTTAAGCACCTCATTTGAGTTAGCCGCTTGCGCGAATCCCTTTATCTGTGCCCCAACCAAATCTCGAGCGACATACCCATATTTTTTCATTTGCTTAACCTTCTAAAAGTACCCTTTTCTTTTTGTTATAAGAGCTATCACCCTTTGTCTGTGAAAGCTATCCTAATGACCTCTTCTGCGGTTGTTAAACCCTCCAATACCTTAATAACACCGCTGTCGAGCAGGCCGCCATAACCTTTTTTACGAGATGCCTCCCTGATCTCGGATTCGGTTGCGCTGGCAATAATCTTCTCGCTGATTGTGGTGTCTACATCCAGGAACTCAAATATGGGCAATCTGCCAAGATAACCGGTTTCTCCACAGGCCGGGCATCCCCGGCCGTGATAGAACACCGAGTTCTCGGCCTTCTCTTTGCTTATCCCCAGATGTTTGAGGGCTTCTTCACTCAATGTTACCGGCTCTTTACAATGATCACATATTTTTCTGACGAGTCTCTGAGCAATTACCAAATTCAGTGCCGAAGCCAGCAGGTACCGCTCAATTCCCATATAGAGCAATCTGCTTATCGCGCTCGGCGCATCGTTTGTATGGAAAGTGCTCAGGACCAGATGGCCCGTCAAAGACGCTTTTATTGCAATTTCGACCGTCTCTTTGTCTCTGATCTCGCCGATCAGGACTATGTCCGGGTCCTGCCTTAAAATTGCCCGCAGACATCGTGCGAAATCGAGGTCGATTTCCGGTTTGACCTGGATCTGGTTGATCCCGGCAAGACGGTATTCGACGGGATCCTCAACCGTCGTTATATTTTTCGTCGGATCCTTCAGGTGGCTCAGTGCCGAGTACAATGTTGTACTTTTACCGCTACCGGTCGGCCCGGTAACAATTATGATGCCGTGAGGCTGTTGCAGCTTATCTTTCAACTCTTTGAGGCGTTCCGGTTCGAGCCCAAGCAAATCAAGGTCGTGCTTGACCGCGGACGCATCCAGAATTCGCATAACGACTTTTTCGCCGTATATGGCCGGAATTGTAGAGACGCGGACGTCTATGGCCCTGCCGGAGATTTTCATTTTGAATCGGCCGTCCTGAGGCAACCTGCGCTCGGCGATATCCATTCGTGCGACAATCTTGATTCTGGCTGTGACCGCCGCCTGCATCTTTTTCGCCGGCGGAACCATGTCCCGAAGAATGCCGTCAACTCGCATGCGCACAACCGTCGAATTCTCCTGGGGCTCGATGTGAATGTCACTTGCCCTGCATTTGACCGCCTGGCTCATGAGCAAGTCAACGAACCGAATCACAGGAGCCTTATTTGCGGCATCTTCACCGATGGTATCCGACTCCACGATGTCTTCTAAAAGGATGTCGTCATCCTTCTTGTTTTCATCGCCGACTTCGATCTCCACCAGATTACGAAGCTGCTGTTCTTCCACATCCGAGCCGTGATAAATCAGCTCTATCGCCCGTCGAATTTCCCTTTCCGAGCTGATTGCCGGCTTAATCTGACGCTTCAATTTCAGCGTGACGGTATCTATCGCGACAACATTGAGCGGATCAGACATCACGATAATAATGTTTTTCTTACTATCCTCGTCGATAGCCACGAGACAGAATCGCTTGGCGATGCTTTCCGGCAGCATTCGAGCGACGTCCATGTCGATCTTGTCCAGCTTGCGGGCATCGTCGAAGTGGATGTATTCCATCGAGAAATGTTCCGCCAGAGCGGCTGTAACGTCCTGGTCATTCAGCTTTTTAAGCTTCAGCAACACCTCGCCGAATCGACCGCCTTGCTCACGCTGTATATCAAGCACTTCCTGCAACTCGTCCCGGCTTAACATACCTTTGGCGACAAGCAGCTCGCCGAATAGAAGACTGGCCTCGGCTTCTGCAGTATCAGAGATAGTTTGTAAAGAATCCATCCGGTTACAATCTAATCATTTATATTAAATACTTCGTGTTTGTCCGCTTTTTTATATTTGTAGACCGAAAGCTACAAAACAACCCGGGGCGGACTCCGCCGTGCTTAAGAAAGGGTAGGGAACCAAAACATGCGGTTGTTCTACTCACTCTCTTCTCCCTGACATAATATTCTATGATCCTTCATATATAATATACGGCAAAAAACACAAAATCCAAAAAATCACAGTGGTTTTAGTCTCGGACAATTGGCGGCAATTATTTACCTAAATCTTGTTAATCATCGAGCAAAACACGCTGGAGCGAGCAATTTGCCGCTTTTGTAAAGCTGGTGACTATTTATGGGACGCTTAGCGAATTTCTAACAAGCGGGCTAAAATCCTTGACGAAATGCAGAAAATTGTTAATATTGGCGTTAATTGAAACGTTGTTCTGCAGAAAAATGCAAATAGAAAATTTGCGGATGTGGCGGAATTGGCAGACGCGCAGGCTTCAGGTGCCTGTGCCCCTTGGGGCGTGGAGGTTCGACTCCTCTCATCCGCAATAACCTCGTATGTCGTATCGCGCAGATTCCACGCTACAAACGCTCCAGGAAGCAGAAAACAGCAAGGGCCTATACCGAATCCGATCGGCACAGGCCCTGAATATACTGATTCCTGCAATCCGGCAGAGCTATCGTTGCTGGCTTATTCAGTTGCTGGAGCGTCCTTATAAACTCGTCTGGGCAGGACATAGCAGGATATCGTCGAAGTACACCTTACCTTTACCACCAACGCCGAATTTGCTGCCGAAGCCAATAGCAATGTTGTCAATATCGACCAGGTTTACGCCATGATCTGCGAATACTGGCAGGTTGATGCGCCATTCCGTCCAGTTGTCTATCTGTGTCGCGCTCGGATCTTCGTGGTACACCACCGCAAGTGTGCCCGTGCTATTAGCCACAGCCACGTACATCGGTTCAGGATCGTTGGCCGGATCCCCGTGGAACCACAGCGATAATACATCTATGTTTTCCACTGTCCAGTCGCGCAGAGGGCTCAATGTCATGGTTGCCTCGGAGTATCCGGCACTGTTATCGTAGTAATACGGCATTGATTGATTTCCGCCGTGAACAATCGTTGTCTCGACGAAGTGTTCTCCGGCGTCCGGATCGGCATCAGGATGACCTACCGTTGCACCATTTCCGGGATCGTCTCGTCCGTCTTTCCACAAATCGAATATCCTGTTGGGCTTGTAGTCGGTGTAGTTCTCGAAATCGTCCAGAACAAGACACCCTGATACCGTATGCTGGACGGAAATCCCGCCCAACTCAATTGCGACCAAATTTGTGTCTATGACCGCTGCGACGTGGAGCATCTGCTGCTCGCCAGGAAGTGCATTGTCAGGCGGGTATAGTTCCGCCTCAATTTCCGCCGGTGGGTCGCCGGCAGCCAGCGTCACAAAAGGAGGATCGATGCGGTAGGTCCAACCTGCGTCGGGATATTCCAATTTTGCAACGAAGTCGACTCGTGCCGGATCCTCGGTTAGAGTATTTCGTACCCGGAGCTGTACCGGTGACAGTGCTACCTTGACGTTTCTCTGGGCGTAGTTATTGGAATAGTCGGTATCGGGACTGTACCCGATCTCCACTTTCAGGCACTGATGGCTCGCAGCCAGCGGCACCCACTGGGTAGAGACTGCTGTATGACCGGTAGGATTCACCGGTATGTTTACTATTTCTGTCGCAATGTCATAGAAGGTCGGAGTCGCAGCCGAGAAAACATGCACACCGAAGTGTATTCGCACATTGTTCGCCGGATTCGGGCCGTTGTTGCGAATCTTTACGGTTACGGTTGCAGCCTGGCCCACCTTTAGCGGTTGCGTATGGCTGATATCAGGTGATAGCCACCCGGGTGAGGGCGGGTGACTGGGAAATGTCAGGTCGGTTTGCGTTGCAAGATTAATGGCTGCGGATGCATTGACCAGGCCCCAGCCCCATGCGTTGTTCCATCCCAGCGCGGCGCCTGGAGGCGACGCAGGAGTACCGGCTGGAAGTTCGGCGGTGCTGATGATTAAATCCTTAACCGATGCAGCGTTGATCCCAGTACGCGCATCCATGATCAGCGCAGCCAAACCTGCAACGTGAGGAGCAGCCATCGAGGTGCCACTCTTGCGTATTCCCTCGTTTGTCGTATTGTGTCGAGCAGCAAAGATTCCTGTCTCAGCGACCAGTGTAGAAACAGGATGCGGAAGAGTAGTAGTCGCTGTAAAAGAGGTACCGCCGGCGCCGGCCGATGTCGCGACAACGATGGACTCCTTAAAGTTGTACGACGCTCCATCAAAGAGACTTATCATTTCTCCTGCTGTAATATCATCGCTGCTGGTGACATTGATTGTGACACCCGTTCCCGCGGCTACTGCAGATGTTATTCGCACACAGGCAAGAGTATCTGCATCAGTATCATCATCATTGATAGTCATATCGTTATTCGCTCCCGGTGCGGTGACCTCCGGTTTCAGCTCGTCGTTTTGGTCCGCATCGTTATCGTCTGATCGGGGCCCTCGACTCGACATACTTGCCATCGTGTCATCAGCGCGGTTCGCAGTGGCTGCAACATTACAGGCTGCCACGGTGATCGCCCTTGTAGCAGCAGCGGGGGTCGCGAGCACAGTGTTGGCGGGACCATTGTTTCCTACTGCGGCGACAACCACAATGCCCATAGACTCGGCGAGATCCACCAACTGGCTGAAGGCATCGAGACCTTCTGACATAATCGGGTTGCCGAAGGCATCAGTCTGGATGATAGACATATTGATCACGCCGATACCCCACGTATTCCGGTTATCATAAACGGTCTGTAGGCCGTCGGCGGCTTGAGGCCACGTCCCCCCTGCGGCCGTAAGAACTCTCACGTCAACAAGCCCGGCCCCCGGCGCCACACCGCGCGAGGTGTTCACCGTTGCCTGGCCCAGAGCAATTGACGCCACATGTGTACCATGACCTTCATCGTCATCCGGATCAGCTAAAGTTCCGGGTGTGGTTGTGGCATCATATCCGGCGACGTAATGGCTTGTGGGAAACGCGCTATGAACAGCATTGTCCACACCGGTGTCTATAATTGCGATGTTGATCCCCGATCCATCAGTTCCCGTGGGAACCGTGGTAGCGCATCCGCCTGCCGCTGGGCTAACACAGATACCCGGAACGCTAAAGTTCAAGGCGGGCGCAAAGCCGAACTGTTGTTCGATGAACGCGACATCCGGATCGTCTGCTATGGCAAAAATGTCATCTTTATTCAGTCCTCCGACGGCTACCGATGAAAGATACTTCAATCTCATCTGGACCTCGCTCTGCGCACCGACGCTGTTGAGAAAATCAATGTCGCCGTCCTGCACAGCCCGTTTGTAATTGACGACAACGTCAAAGCTGTTGGCATCCGATCGATCTATTATGTCGTCGATCTTGTTATGGGGATCTACATCGCGGCCCCATTGTACATCTTCAGCTTGCCAGCCTGCGGGTGTGTAGTTTCGGATGAGCTGTTCGTCCGGCTCTATGGGCCTGGGTATTTTGAAGTTCCAGATTTCGCCCCGGTTTATCGTACCGTCGGGGCCGATCACATCGACTCGCCAATAGTAGATCCCGCCCCGCTCGAGCGCGAAGAGTTCATAGCTATTTGCTTCCGTGCGGCCTAAATATACGCCTGGTGTTGTCGGGTCGGCATCAGCCACCACGCTGTAGTCAGTGCCAAAGTAAATATCGTACAAAACTGTACCGACTCCGGGTACCCAGGTAAGGGTCACCTGCGGATCTGTATCCGGAAAGAGTATGGCACCATTGGCAGGATCGGGGCCGGTGGCGGGAGGAATTTCCCCAGTTCGCATGATGTCTTGAATCTCCTCCTGTCCCAGCGCTCTGTCGTAGACCCGAACGTCATCTATGAGACCGAACCAGAAATATGAGTCACTGAATGGTTCCCGGCCGAACTTGAACGTCCCTGTTGAAGTGCCGAGTAGTTCTGGTGTAAACATTTCTCTGTCTACATTTCCGTCGACGTATGTCCTTATATAATCACCTTGAGAATATACACCCACGACGTGATGCCAGAGTTCCGGCTGCAACATCATGCCGCCGCCGGCATTTCTGTTGAGAAAAGCCTCGTTGTTGGCGGTTCGAATCTCAAATTCGAGCAGATCAGAGTATACGCCGAGCTTGTAGCCCCCGGTAATGCCGTCTTGATTACCTGCGATTTTTCGGTCGGTGACCGGTCCGGCGAGTTTGATCCATGCCGCAATCGTTAACTCGCCTGTAATATTCAAACTTGCGCCATCCCCACAATCCACGTAGTCACCGTCACCGTCGAATTGCAGCGCACCACCCACCGTGCCGGCTGTCCACTGCGGGTCGCCTCTGAGGGTGCCGACGTTGCCATAGCCACTTGAATCGTGGGCGATGGTCCCGGACGTTTCATCGAGCTTCCACCAGCCGACAAGACTGCCGTCAGCAGCATTGGTAACGCCGGCTTGAGGCAGGCCCAGCAGAATAAGAAGACATGCCAAATAGATCCATTTTCTACACATGATACACCTCCTTTTCAAAAAACACTTTTTAGCCGGCAAAACGATTTTTTGCCAAACCTTTGGCGTGCCGGTCTTGCGTAAGTTCAGATTTTCCAATACATTTTCTCGCTGCTCCCGAGTCATATAACCCGGGGTCCCGATGTAAGAGATCCTAATAAAATCGAAGATGCCCTTACGTTGCTCTTCTCGCTCAAGTTACATGAGAAATATATGGTTCAGGAATAAAAGTCAAGAAAATTGTCAGATTTTCTCAAATTTCTTTTGTGATGCAGGCCGGAACCGGCGTTTTGGGGCTGATATCCCCACTTCGCTTAACTATCTTAACGAATATTTTACAAAAAGGCCGATAATGGTTATAATGAAACAAGAAGTTCAATCGGCATTGACTTTTCTTAAATATAGGATGGAGTTAGCTCTGCTTACAGCGGCGTTATGATTGAAATTTTCCAAAACTTCGAACAGATGACGGGTCGGTTCAGCACCTCGATCCTGATCGGCTCGGGAGTGGTGCTGCTGCTGTTGGGACTTTGTATATGGCTCAGCGGACTGGCCCTTAGAAAAATCTTAATCCCTATAGTCGGTCTGGCCGGCGGGATTTTGGTCGGACTCTTTGTCGTAGGACGAAATATTTTCTCCACTTCGTTCCTGGCAGTTCTTGCGGCGCTCATTGCCCTGATATTCCAAAAAGTTTTGTGCGTACTGCTGGCCGCGGCATTGGCGGCAGCGATTGCTTTTACCATTCTTGCCGAGCCGTACTTCGAACAGGCAGAAACCACCGAAGTCCGGAGCGAAATGTCGGTTCAGGCCACAACAGCCGGCCTCGACGAAACATTTGAAGAACTGAAAACATTCGGACTCGATGCCGGCGAAAAAATAAAACAGGCCGGCACAAAAATCCCCCTACATATATGGGCGATAATCGCCGCACCGGCAGTGATTATTCTCATCTGTGGCGTGCTTCTCTGGCGTTGGACCACGGCGTTGTTCTTTTCGGTCACCGGAACAATGGTCGCCTTTCTCGGGATGATTTTACTGTTTTCGTACAAAGGGACCGAACCAGTCAGCCTTATTCGCAGCAAGCTGTTCATCTCTGCCGCTGTTTTTCTCGCGATGGCCGCTTTCGGCACGATTGTCCAGCTAATAATTTGCAAAAGCTCAAAAAAGGAAAAGATAACAAAAAAAAAGCCCGGCACGAAAAAGGGTAAGGACAAGAAAGAGCCCGAAGAAATCGTAGAACATGACTGGCGTTCGGCGTAAAAACAAAAAGAAAGATCAAGGAGCCGAATAATGGATTACTTTACAATCCTTGCACAGGCAGCCACGGAGACGTCAGAAGAAGCAGTCGTCCCGATAGACATATTCTGGGAACAAATAACTTCCCTTGGCCTGCTCGAAGCATTGACCTTTATCTCTTTCGGCGTGGTTTGCCTGTTCTACGGCTGGCGCGTCTTCAAGGTCCTGGTCGTCATCAATTTCGCCCTGCTGGGCATGATGATGGGAATGACAATCACCGAGAAAATCGTCGGCCTGAACAACCAGTTCGTCGGCGGAATCATAGGCATGATAACCTTAGCGGTTCTCTCCGTGCCGCTGATGCGATGGGCCGTTTGTTTATTAGGTGCCGCTGCCGGCGGAATACTCACTTCGGGAATATGGTATGCCTGCGGGCTGACCGAACAGTACATCTGGGCCGGGGGGCTAATCGGAATCGTGGCAGGCGGCATGATTTCCTTTATCATTTTCAAAGCCGCCGTTATACTCTTTTCCAGCCTGTGGGGCAGCGGCCTGGTAGTCGTCGGTTCCCTGGCGCTTTTATACCTCTATCCGAGAACCTCCGCCAAGGTCGAAGACCTGGTATTCTCGCTCAAATGGTTTTTACCCGTTATGATTATCGCACCGACAGCCATAGGTTTCGTCCTCCAGCACAAATTCCTGAAAAAATCAAAAGACTGGGAACCGTAAACATAATAGAAAAGCTCAAAATTTACTATATCCTAATTTCTCCTTTAGGCTTTCTTGTCTTTATTATCAATGGGGCCATTGTTCTTATGCGAGTAAGGCTTGTATTCCAGTTGGTGTAGTTCAGCTCTCATTCGTGGTAGTGCTTGTGGATATTCCCTCTTAATGAACTCAACGATTTTCTCTCTTACTTCACAGCGCAAGGTCCAGGCCGTTGAGGCATCCGCAGCGCTCATAAGAGCCCTGAGTTCCATCGTACGGTCTGAAGCGTTTGTAACCTGTAATACACAGACTTTGCCGTTCCAGTGTTCTGACTTCTTGAGTATGTTATGAAGCTCCTCTCTAACCGCATCGACAGGCACGTTATAGTCTGTATATACAAAAACAGTGCCGAGTATATCCGCAGAGGTTCGTGTCCAGTTTTGAAATGGGCTTTCAATGAAATACGTTATTGGTACGATCAGGCGTCTAAGATCCCAGATCCTGACGACGACGTAGGTCAGTGTTATCTCTTCGATGCGGCCCCACTCGTTTTCGACTATTACGACATCGTCAACTCTGATAGGTTGGGTGATAGCTATCTGAATGCCTGCGATAAACGTTGATATGGTTCGCTGAGCAGCCATTCCCACAACAATACCGACCACCCCCGCAGAAGCCAGAATTGTTGTCCCAAGTTGCCGTACTCTATCAAATGTCATCAGGATTGTTCCAAAAGCAAGAATGCCCACAATAACGATGACAATACGCTTCAACACTTTGAACTGCGTATGGATCTTTCGTGCTTTCAGATTATCACTGACACCTATGTCAAAACGACTCGTGACATAATCTTCCAGTACATAGGTTATTCTCATCAGGAGCCACGCAACAAGAGCTATCATGAGCAATGCAATCGCATGCTCGGCCACTTCGGGAATTTGCGACTTGAAATTGGGTAGTTTGCCCACCACACGCACTATAAGCAGGATGACTATCCACTGTAACGGCCTATAGCAGTATTTCACGATTGCGTTGTCCAAAGTCACTATGGTACGTTTGGTCAAATATAAGAGTACCCGGAAAAAAATAAAGTGGCCTGTTGCCCCTACAAGCAGTGCTGTTCCATACAACCAGAACAACGGCCGTAAGCTACCTATATCCGCCAATATTCTGTCCATCTTGAACCTCCCTTGCCAACGTTACTATACTGCTGTAGATGCATATTTATCAGCTCATAATCGAATTCAGCATATCCAGATAGTCTGAAAGCAGCCGGGTAATCAGAAATTCCCTTCTGACTTTCTCTTTTGCCTTCTCTCCAACTGCCTTGGCTTCACGAGGATTCTGCAGAATGTGTATGATCCGCTCTGCAAACCCTTCGTTGTCTTGTGGCTCCACCAAAAAACCACTCTGACCATCATCAATCTGATATGGTATTCCGCCTACGTTCGAGGCAACGACCGGGGTGCCTTTCCATAAAGCCTCGGTTACGCAAAGGCAGAAGCCCTCTTTTATGGACTTCTGTATTATTACATTAGAGAATCTTTGGACCGAATTAACCAATGTTTCATTATTACCCACGACGAAAATAATGTCTCCGGTGTTGACGAGTTTGTTTGCCTTGCGATGAACCTTTCTGTACATCTGCAGGCCTTCGGGATCGTCGCTGGCCACATTGTAGCAGAAGACCAACCTGCAATCGACCTTCTCCTTGACCATTTTGAACACATCTATGACGCCCTCCGGATCTTTCCATGGATCAAGCCTGGATACCTGGGTAATCACGGGTTTGTCAGTTGGGATGCCTGCATTCTTTAAGTGCAAAAGCATAATCTTTTCGGAGATATCCTTGTTCTTCTGACTAATTGGATTGATCGCCGGGAACATGAGCCTCTGTTTAATAGGTAAGTCTTTTTTGAAATATTTCTCGCTCGACATTACGACCTGGTCGTACTTCAGCATGAATCCCTTGAGAAAGTCCCACAATTCATCGTGCGGATTGGTCAGGTCTATGTGGCATCGCCATATCCACGGCTGGAGCTTTCTGTAAGCTCTTATTAATGAAAGCGGCTGCGGATCATGTACTATTACACAGTCATGATGGAGGTGTGTGAATCTCGAAAAGTTGTCGTTTACCTGGAGATATGTCCGCTTCTTCCTTTCAGACAGATTCAACTTAGCTCCCTGAAGGGCGTTGTGAAAACTCTTTGTGACCTCGAAGAACTCCTGACTTCCGTGCAGTATTCTCCAGCCGGCATTTATGCCTACGTCATTCATTAACTGCACAAGAGAATAGAGAATTTCCGCAACTCCACCTCCCTGGTATGTAGCGTTAATGTGAACAATGTGTTTGCCATACAAACCCCTGGCTCTGGCATAAATCTCTGCTAATCTTTCATCTGGTACAATGTGCCGGAAATCTTCAAGGCGTATCATTCAAATCTCCTAATAATCTCTTAAGTAATAATCTGATTTCTTTGACGCTATCTACGTTAAACCTCGCTTTAGAAGCTGTAAATCCCACTTTTATGGAATAAGCTTCATCTGGCAGGACGGTGAACATCTCCTCGTCGGTATAGTCGTCACCCGCTGCAAAAATGAAGTCCCAGTCCCGCTCTTCTATCCACTGTTCCGCAGCTCGACCTTTGTTAACACCCTGGCTCTTGACTTCCAGTATCTTGTTGCCCTCAAACACGCCTACAGCCAGATTTTCTGTCAAGTTCACCAGAGCGGCTCGCAGTTCCTGCCCCCTGACGTAGGCCAGTTCAGGATCAGCTCTGCGGTAGTGCCACACTAATGAGAAATCTTTCTCTTCGACTGTTGATCCTGGCGTGCGATCTGTGTGAAGCTCCAGGATAGGTCTGATGCTTTCTTTCCAATCCATCTCGAACGGCACCGGACTCTGCCACTTCCGATCTTGAAGTCTAATCCACCCCCCATGCTCAGCAACCAATGCCGCACCGATGTGGCCGAGCCATTCTTCCAGAGTAGTCCTGTCACGCCCACTAATAATCACCACTGTGTTCCTCGGATTTCTTGACAAACATTGCAGCAGAGCAATTATCTCATCATCGGGTCCCGCTTCTGCAGGCTTGCCCTTGAAACCCATTAGTGTGCCGTCGTAATCAAGCAAAAACAACCGTTTGTTGCTCTTGTTACAATCCGCGACCATTTTCTCTGCCATGGATTCGGAAAGTCGGTTGGCCGACATCAGCTGTTGTGTACTCTTAATCTCGGTTAGGGCAGCCAGAAAATCCCGGTTCCAGCGCGAGACGTTATAGCGACGCAGCCTTTCCTGCATGACTTTGTTTCGTTCAAGCTGCTCCAGTGGTGGCATTTCCAGGGCTTCTTTGATGGCGTCCACTATTGCAGTTTTGCTACATGAATTGACTACCAGGGCCTCTCCCAACTCACTTGCCGCACCTGTCATTTCACTTATGACCAGCACACCGGCCTTGTCCGCTTTGGCAGCAATGAATTCCTTGGCGATAAGATTCATGCCGTCTCGCAGAGGTGTTACTAATGCAACGTCGGAAACATTGTAAAGAGCAGTCAATTCCGCAAAAGGCAGAGAGCGATATAAGTACCAGACAGGTATGTAGCCCATCGTACCATACTCGCCATTGATCCTTCCAACTAACTGCTCCAGCCTGCTCCTTAATTCCTTGTAGTCCTCCACCGCAGTCCGCGTTGGAACCGCCACCATAATCAAAGTAACCGTACCCCTATACCGCGGATTTCCGGAAAGAAATAAATCAAAGGCTTCTAACCGCTCGATAATACCCTTGGAGTAGTCCAGTCTGTCTATAGACAAGATGATCTTGCGCTCGCCAATTCTCTTTCGAATCTTGTTTGCTTCTATCTCAACCTCTGGATCATCGATTGCATGCGAGTACTTCTCATAATCGATACCCATAGGAAATGCATCCACCTTGATAACACGATTTGTAACGTTGACATTGCCGAGCGTGTGTTCCAGTCGGCTTATCCTGGAAATGCTGCTAAGAAAGTGTCTAACGTAATCATAAGTGTGAAAACCTATCAGGTCGGCTCCCAGCAGGCCGTTCAGTATCTGCTCGCGCCAGGGCAGAAGCCGAAAAAGCTCGAATGACGGCCATGGTATGTGGAGAAAAAATCCGATTTCAGAGTCAGGCAGCTTCTCTCGCAGAAGCTGGGGAAGCAGCATGAGCTGGTAATCATGCACCCATATGCAATCGCCTGGCTCGGCTATTTTCATTACCTCGTCGCAGAATACTTTGTTCACCTCTTTGTAAGTTTTCCAGAAACGTACCTCATAGACAGCACGCCTCGGAAAATAGTGAAACAGAGGCCAGATCGTCTTGTTACAGAATCCCTGATAATATCCCTCCATTTGCTTCCTTGAGAGAAATACCGGGCGGCAGTCTTCTGCCTCCAGTTGCTCTATGATTTTGTGCTTCTCCTCAGCTTTGAGCTTCTCATTTGCCACACCTGGCCAGCCCAACCAGAGCCTCTCACTGCACTCAGGTAATGATGACAGGCCCACTGCAAGTCCTCCCGGACTCGGTCGAAAATGTAGCTCTCCCGCTTTTCTTACCGTATTAAGCGGTAGCCTATTGGCAACAACCAGTAATCGACCCATGAATCTCCTTACAGATAGAGCTTTCGACAGCTAATTTTAAGTATAATGAAAAATCGGAAGAATGGTTCGGTTTGCATTAGGGAACTTTGTTTTCTCTGCAAAAACACCATAAGAATCAGAGGAGTATAACAAATAATAAAAAATTCATGCAAGGAAAAAGTTTTTAAAGGTAATTTCGAGTATTATTGAAACAATTAAGAGTGCAAATTAAAGTGATACAGTAAATGTTCCTCTGATTGGTCTGCATTGGCGAGAAACGAGATACAAAACGCCGTCTCACGGAGACCTTGCCATTAACTATACCCGCCTTCGCGGGCACAAGCTTACGATTTACTATTGACTAATGCTCTGCGTCCTCTGCGTCCTCTGCGGCCCAAGTAAATGATTATTGATTATTGATGAATGATTAATTATCTGCTTCCTATGTGCCCTCTTTGGTAGATATGAAAACGCCGAGTCTCGGAGATTTTTTCAGAATTTTCTCGACGGCGAACATCCCGGTTCGTATAATACTTAACGAATTCGTATATCGTATGTTATGAATTGAGAA
>CAZTDF010000114.1:3270-14830 GCA_964612465.1 uncultured Pirellulales bacterium | reverse complement strand
CCCGGAATGGCTACAATGGGCCACCTGGGGTTATGAAAGTGGCTTAGACAGCACGGTCGAAATCGATGAAACCGAGTTCATTGACGGCAAAAGAAGCCTTCGGATCATCCCAACAGGAGATACCAACTGGTATTTCATTGTGCTGAGCCTACCCATATACGTCGATATTGACAAAGACTACACTATCAGCTTCTGGGCCAAAGCAGAAGAACCACGCCCTTTGACCGCACAGTTGAAAGCAACGGATAACTCCATTAATGCCTGGGGAGCAACAGACTTCGAGCTGACAACCGAGTGGGCTGAGTATCACTATGGATCAGAAGTTTTGATCGATGATGTAAAACTTGAGCTATTGTGTTCCGGCTCTGAAGCTCCCTTCTGGTTGGATTTTGTTTATGTCTATGAAGGAGACTATGTAGCAGGAATTGGTCCCACACCGCCATTGAAGGCTTCTGAACCGGACCCGGCCGATGGCTCATTCCTCGATCAAACATGGGCGACTCTTGGCTGGACAGCGGGAAATTTAGCAGTCTCACACGATGTTTACATGGGCGATGATTTCGAAGACGTGAACGATGGCGCCGGTGATACGTTCCGAGGCAACCAGATTGATGACTTTTACGTCGCCGGTTTTCCCGGATATGCTTTTCCGGACGGTCTCGTGAACGGCACGACTTACTATTGGCGAATCGATGAGGTTAATGATGCGGATCCGAACAGTCCCTGGAAGGGCGACGTCTGGAGCTTCACTGTCACACCTAAGACTGCTTACATACCCAATCCGGCTGACGGAGCCGAATTTATTGATCTTAATGTAACGCTTAGCTGGACGGCAGGTTTCGGTGCAAAATTACACTATATAGTTTTTGGCGAAGATTTTGACGAAGTGAACAACGTTGTTGCGGGTGTTCCTAACGGCTTAGCGAATTACAATCCCGGACTTCTTAAACTGGCTAAGACCTACTACTGGCGTGTCGATGAGTTCGATGGCGCAGAAACGCATAAAGGCAAGATATGGAGCTTCACTACTGAAGGCGCCGTCAGCGGCCCGAATCCCGCCAGTGGTGCAGTAGGCGTAAAACCGTCAGTGACTCTGCGATGGGATGCGGGTGCCGTCGCCGATTCGCACGAGGTGTACTTCGGCTCGGACGCGGATACGGTTAAGAACGCCACAACAACCTCGCCCGAGTATAAAGGGCCAAAGGCCCTCGGTGAGGAGAGTTATGATCCCGGCAAGCTTACATTGAATACGACGTACTACTGGCGGATTGATGAGGTTAACGGCGTCAATCCCGATAGTCCCTGGGCCGGCAACGTTTGGAGCTTTACAACAAGTGACTTCTTTGTCATAGATGATTTCGAGGACTACGATGCGGGCGAGAATCAGATATGGTTTGCATGGCATGATGGGCTTGGTTATGGTACACCTGGGTCGGCGGATTACTTTGCCGGCAATGGAACAGGTGCTGCGGTTGGTGATGAAAATACCCTTTCTTATACCGAGGAAACTATCGTCCATGGAGGCAGCCAGTCAATGCCGATTGCATACGACAACAACAAGCAGGGCTACGCTTACTATTCGGAGGTGGAGCTAACATTGACAGATCAGCGAGACTGGACAGAGGAAGGTGTTGCGAATTTGTCGCTGTGGTTCAGAGGTAACCCGGCATCCGTCGGCAGCTTTGTCGAGGGCCCGGTTGGTACTTACACGATAACCGGCTCCGGCACAGATATCTGGGATCAGTCCGATGAGTTCCACTTCGCTTACAAAACTCTTGCAGGAGCCGGCTCGATTGTAGCAAAAGTCGAGAGCGTTGGTGATACGGACGACTGGGCCAAGGCCGGCGTGATGATTCGTGAGACGCTGGATGCAGACTCGAGACATGCAATGATGGTTGTAAGCTATGCTTCAGGTGCGTCCTTCCAGCGACGTATCGAGACGGGTGGTGCCAGTACCGACGATACGACTGCCGATATCACCGCACCGTACTGGGTTAAGATAGAGCGTGGCTTGGCCGGCAATTTTTCGGCATACAGTTCAGCCAACGGTTCTTCATGGCAGAAGCTGGGTGTATCGGAGTCCATTCAGATGGGTACAAACGTCTATATAGGTTTGGCAGTAACCGCTCACAACGCAGGAGCCACATGCGAAGGTGTATTCACAAACATCACGACTACCGGCACGGTAGGGCAGCAGTGGGCAAATCAGGATATCGGCATCGTAAGCAACGATACTGAGCCGCTGTATGTGGCGTTGTCCAACAGTACCGGCACACCGGCGGTTGTGGTCCACGATAATCCGGCCGCAGCGAACATCGACACCTGGACCGAGTGGATTATCCCGCTCCAGGCCTTTGCCGATCAGGGCATTAATCTGGCCAACGTCGACAGCATTGCGATCGGTCTTGGAACCCAGGGCAACATGGTAACGCCCGGCGGTTCGGGCAAGATGTATATTGACGATATCTGTCTGTATCGGCCGAGTGAAGATGCTGAATAGTGTGCCTCGTCTCCGCTCGGCATGAAGACTTTCTTCACCCTGAGCGAAGTCGAAGGACGGGGTCTATGCCAATGAGTTTGGTATAGGCCCCTTTTTTAATTGGTTGATAATTTGACGAATGTATATAGAAATATTCTTGCCGAGCATGGCCGGTTTGAATTAAGCTTGGGAAATGGTTATTAACATTCGGCCGAACTTTTCAATAGGAGCTTTCGATTATGTTGAATAACGCAATTTCTCGTCGAAGATTTGTCAAAGATTTAGCTCTCGCAGGCGGAGCGCTTGTGATGAGCGTTGGCTCAGCCGGTAATTCCGGTCAAAACCGTAGCGGCATATTGCATCTCGCATGCAACCAATATCCATGGACCGTATTCTACGCGCTGGACAACCGCGATTTCAACCAGGAGCTGGATAAGGGACTAAGCGAAGTAGCCGCCAGCCGGTTCGACGGCTACGAGCCGCTCGCCAATAATCCGCAGGAGCTCGACCGGCTCGGGCCGCTGCTGAAAAAGCACGGCCTCGAAATTCGGTCGCTGTATGTCAACAGCATCCTTCACGAACGCGACAGGGCCCAGGCAAGCATAGAATCCGTGCTTGCGATTGCACGCAGGGCCAAAGAACTCGGCACAAAAATTATCGTGACGAATCCCAGCCCGATTCGCTGGGGCGGTCCGGAAAACAAGGACGATGCCCAGCTCAGAGTGCAGGCGGAAGCGATTGAAAAATTAGGACGAGAGTTAAAAGAAATCGGACTGACTCTGGCATATCACAACCATGACATCGAACTGCGAAATGCCGCCCGTGAGTTTCACCACATGATGGCCGGTACCGACCCGGCGTACGTTACGCTGTGCCTCGACGCCCACTGGATTTACCGAGGAGCGGGAAACTCGGCGGTAGCGCTGTTCGACGTGCTGAAACTTTACGGCTCGAGAATCACCGAACTTCACCTTCGCCAGTCGAAGGACAACATCTGGACCGAGGCAATGTGCGATGGCGACATCGACTACGAAGCGGTGGCAAAGCATCTGCTGAAGATCAACGTCCGTCCGCACCTGGTGATGGAACAGGCCGTAGAGGCCGGCTCGCCCAAAACAATGTCCACAATCGAAGCCTCCCGAAAAAGCTCTCAGTACGCCAGGCGTGTCTTTGCCGCGTTTGCGTAAGATCGGGCTTCATTGGGCTTTGATTTCACTAAGCATGGGCATTAGTTTTTGCTTTTTTGTGTTCTCGGTTGTGCAGGCTCACGTCGAGGACGGTTTTTAGAACGACCAGTACAACGAGCAGGGGGGCGGGAGAACCGATTGCCATTGTCAAAAAGCCGCCGGCCAGTATGGCAATGTGCATGACGACGACGCGACCGTAGGGGCTGCCCATCAGCTTTTCTGGCCTGGCAGTGGCGTACTCAGCTTTGAGCAGGTAATTCTGAACGAAGGAGACGCCGTGACTTACAAACAGCGCCAACACGGCAAATCTTACCTGTGGAGGTACCACCGAATACATATACTTGACGACATTGAACAGCATCTGGACGAAGACCAGAAAGCACGGCCAATCCATTCGGCCCATGGGAGGGCCTTGCCCTCCGTCGTGGAACAGTGCCAGCACGAAAAAGCCGTGCACAGCCGTAAAGCCACCATAGTGAACGATAAAGAATGGAATTAGAAAGAGTTTGCCCAGGTGCGCAACGGGGTGGGCCACCCCGGCGAATACCATCTTCAGGACATTGTAGAATCCAACGACAATGTTCTCCGCCCAGTACAGCAGAACAATATAAAATGCATCCCAGCCGAGGAACAAAACGCCCCACACCGGTATCGCATTCGCCGCTATGAGCGAGATTACCGGTATGTCAAGCAAGTCCTTTTTCGAGAGCTTCATATGCCGGGCGTCCTCATTCTGTGACGGTTGGGATCGGCCGCCGTTGGCATTTTAGCATATTATTCAATCACGTGGATATTCTTGGCTTTGCAAATATCCTTTAGTTTTTTTGGCCAGATAGTCGCGCTGACTTCGCCGATATGGGCCTTCTTCATGATTAGCATAAAGGTCCGGGATTGGCCGATACCGCCGCCGATGCTCAGCGGAATCTCGTTGTTAATAATAGCCTGATGATACGGATACTCGAGCATATTGATCTGACCCGAAAGCTTCAATTGTTCCACGAGTGTCTCCGCGTTTATACGGATGCCCATCGAGGTGAGTTCGTGCCGGCGTTTCGTAACAGGATTCCAGACGAGAATGTCGCCGTTCAGGCCGTGCATGGGCTGGCCGGCCTCGCTTGCGGTCTCGGTCACCCAGTCGTCGTAGTCGGCGGCACGCATTTCATGCGGATAGCCGTCTTCAAGAACCCAGCCGATGCCGATAATGAAGACAGCGGGGTATTCCTGTAAGATCGCCGTCTCTCGCTGTTTACGCGGCAGGTCGGGAAATCGCTCCAGTATCTCTTCGGCGTGAAGGAAGGTCAACTCGTCGGGCATGTCGGGATATTTATCGGTCTTCAATTGCGGGAAGATTTCCTGGACGTGTGTTTCGGCGCCTTTGAGGACCTTCCAGATTTTCCGTACCACCTCACGCAGCAGGTTCAGATTTCGCTGCTCGGCACTGATAGCCAGCTCCCAGTCCCACTGGTCGACATACGCACTATGGTCGTGATCGAGAAAATAGTCTTTCCGTATGGCACGCATATCGGTTAGCAATCCCTCGCCAATCTCCATATCGAATTGCTTCAGTGCCATGCGTTTCCACTTGGTGGCGGCCTGGACGACCTGAGCGTCAACCGGGTTCTTGTCGCGATCGTTCGAGACGTGAAACTGGATCGGTGTCCTGGAGCCGTCACGGTCGAGCATGTCGTTAACGCCGCTCTCGACGTCCACAATCAGCGGGACGGTCACACGAATAAGGTTAAGTTCTTTGCAGAGGTTTTCTTCTATGTAGTCTTTGACGGCATAGGTGGCAAGCTGAGTTTCCTTTGGATTCAACAGAGAGTTGTAATCCTGCGGCAGAATTTTCTCCAATTCATCATAGTCCCCAATACCCGGGCCGGCTAAATCCGCTTTCTTTTCGTCTGTCACTGTATTTCTCCTAAATATTTTTTAATAGATAAATTTCAAAACCCTAACGTTTCATCACTTCGGTGCTGCAAATAATAGCTAAGACTACGATGGTTTTCAAGGTTCTTTCGCCAAATTTATGGAAGTAATGTTCAATCAGGTGGTTTTTCTCAACCATGCGGCGAATTGTTTCAGGCCGGCCTGGATGGAAGTTGACGGATTGTAGTTGAGGTCTCTGGCGGCTTTGGTAACGTCGGCATAAGTGCGCTTGACGTCACCAGGCTGAAGGGGCTGGTACTGCCTGATCGCTTTTTTGTCGAGGGCTTTTTCTATTTCGGTGATTAAATCGTTGACCGTAATCGGCTGTGATTCGCCAAGATTGTAGATGTTGAAACCATCGCACCGGCCCATTGCAGCGACGATCCCGTTGATGATATCATCGATGTATGTAAAATCGCGCATCATCGAGCCGTCGCCATAGACGGGAATGGGATTGTCCTGCTCGATAAGTCTGGCGAATTTGTGGATGGCCAGGTCCGGCCTTTGCCGGGGGCCGTAAACGGTGAAAAATCGCAGGCAAGTCATCGACATGCCGTAAAGATGATGGTATGAGTGACAAATCAGTTCGCCGGCTTTTTTCGTTGCTGCATAAGGCGAGATAGGAAAATCGACGTTGTCATTCTCGGAGAAGGGGACTTTTTCGTTATTGCCGTAGACGCTGGAGCTTGAGCCAAAAATGAATTTGTCTATCCCGTGCTTTTTCGCCAACTCAAGCAATACTATTGTTCCGTTCACATTGACATCGGCATAGAGCAGCGGCTGAGCGATTGACGGGCGAACACCAGCCATAGCGGCAAGGTGCACGATTATTTGAACATCTTCGGCGCTCGCCTTGCCCATTGCGTCGACGTCACGGATGTCGGCTTCGACGAGCCGGAAATTTTTGTTTTTCAGACAGTCGCTAATATTCCTTTGTTTGATTTGCGGGTCGTAAAAGTCATTGAAATTATCGACACCGACGACGGCCCAGCCATCAGCAAGAAGACGTTCGCTCAAATGCGAACCTATAAATCCGGCAGCTCCCGTAATTAGTGCTTTCATGTGTCCTCTATTTAATGTGATTAGTGCCTGTCATTATTGCGCGATTATGCTGAAAAAATAATGATTGCTCCGAAAGCCAAAACGATCAGGGCGATAATCCGAAAAAAAAGAGTCGTCTGGTATTGATACCAATCGAGCATGCGCCTGATCTTTTCAGGCCCGAGCATGAATATCAATAAACCGCTTATCAGGAAAATAATCCCGGAGGCAAATATTATCCACGGGTATCTGCATTCACGAGCGGCGACGAAAAAGACAACCGCCAGGGCAAATCTTATCAGTCCGGCAAAGTATATCCGTTTGCCCTTTTTAAAAAATCCCATCAAGCGTTTAATAATATCAGGCCTGAGAAGGTACGCAATTCCCATAAGAGCGAAGAGCATACCCAAACTCTTAATAACTATAACAATACGCACTGGTTTATCCTTTCCTCAGGCTCGCGATGGAAGAGATTTTCAAACGGATGCTCTACCTATACTGTGATACTCAATTCCTGCTTTTTTGATTACATCGGGATTGTAAAGGTTTCTGCCGTCAAAAATGACAGGCTTGTTAAGTTTCTTTGCGATGACTTCAAAGTCGGGATTGCGGAATTCCTGCCAGTCGGTGAATATAACAAGGGCGTCGGCACCATCAAGCGTATCATATCCATTTTGGACGGTTTCGATCTGACCGTCCAGAGCCGCCATCGCCGAGGAGGCCGCCTCGGGATCATAAGCCTTTATTTTCATCCGGCAATCGAGAAACTTCTTAATACAGGAAATTGCCGGCGATTCTCTGACATCATCGGTCCTTGCCTTAAACGCCAGACCCCAAACTGCCAACGTCGTCCGGTCTTCGGAGCCGTTGAAATAATTCAGAATCCGTTCTGCAAATCGCTCCTGCTGGTTTATATTCACCTGCTGGACGGCCCTGGCTATCGTCATTTCAACGCCGTGCTCGGAGCCGGTATGAACCAGTGCCCGGATATCTTTCGGGAAACAGGCGCCGCCGTAACCGACACCAGGAAACAAAAACGCCGAGCCGATCCGCGAGTCACTACCGAGGCCATGCCGGACAAGCTCGATATCCGCGCCGAGCTTCTCACACAATCCCGAGAGTTCGTTCATAAACGAGATTCTCGTCGCCAGCATTGTGTTAGCCGCATATTTTGTCATTTCTGCCGATACTGGGTCCATGAACAGTATTCGGCTGCTCTTTCGCATAAACGGGCTGTATAATTGCTGCATTATCGTCCGTACCGGTGGATTGGTTGTGCCAATGACGATCCTGTCCGGGCTCATAAAATCTTCGACAGCGGCCCCTTCCTTCAAAAACTCGGGATTGCTGACATAATCAAACGGAACTTCGGTTTTCGATTTAATAACATCGGTCACCTTATTACACGTACCGACCGGCACTGTACTTTTCGTCGCTATGATTCGATAGTCACTGATATGTTCGGCGATGCCATCGGCAACTGAAAGGACTGCAGATATATCGGATGAGCCATCCGGCGCCGATGGTGTCCCGACTGCAATAAAAACAATAAGCGAATTGTCCACGCCGTATTTCAAATCGGTGGTAAATTCCAGCCGGCCGAGCTTTTCATTGCGCTTGACCATTTCGGCTAAACCCGGTTCGTAAATCGGGATTGTTCCTTTTTTCAAATCGGCAATTTTTCCGCTGTCATTATCCACGCATACGACTTTGCTGCCCGCTTCCGCAAGGCACGCGGAAGTTACCAGTCCTACATAACCAATGCCAACCACACAAATCCGCATTCTATCGGCTCCTTCATTTCCGTATCGCGTTCAGATTGACAAGCTCGTTCAATCGACGATCTCTATCATATCGATATCTATTTCCACACTTGCCGCCTGGCCGAGCATATCTACCTGCAGGACCAGGCGCATTGTGCCTCTGGTTTTGACTACAACGCCCTGCAGGCCAAGCAGGGGACCGGCCATAACCCTGCATTTCTGGCCTGTTTTGATGTATTTATCAGGCATCAGCGGAGCACCGGCTCGAAGTGCCTGCTCAATTTGCAGCAGCTCTTTGAGCAACTTCTCCTGATCCTTGACTTCTATCAGGTTCGCCACACGATCGGTTCGCCACAGCTCACTTCGCTCGTCCTCGTTGCCGCAAAAAAACAGGTACCCGCCAAACAGAGGCAGCAGAGATTTTATTTTCCGCCGGCTCTTGCGCCGAACCTTCCAGCTCATAGGAAGAAAGTAACATATATTTCTGCGAATCAGATCATGAGCAAGGGCCTTTTCATTCCTGCTCTTGGTATGAGCTACCCACCATTCACCTTGGAAACCACTAATCGACACGGCTTCCGGCCAGATTATCGGAGGATTTTCACTTACTTTCAGCAATTTTATTAGTCCTAATTTATTTCGTAAAACTTTAGTACCGTCCCGGCAACATATTCGATATCCTCCGGCGACAGCTCCGGGTAAACCGGCAGCGACAAGACTTCGTTGCAAATCTTTTCGGCAACCGGCATGTCACCTTGTTTGCAGCCAAGCTCCTTAAAGCAATCCTGTAAATGTAACGGCTTCGGATAAAACACCGCCGAGCCTATATCATTTTCCGCCAGGTATTTCTGCAGCTTGTCCCTTTCCGGCACGGTTATAGTGTACTGGTGATAAATGCTCACGTTGCCTGAATCAATCGTAGGCGCCCTGACCGGCGAACCGGCAAACAGGCGGTCGTAGATGGCGGCGTTTTGCCTTCGTTTCTCGTTCCAGTCATCGAGGTATTTGAGCTTGACGTTCAGGACCGCACCCTGGATGCCGTCCAGGCGGAAATTGCCGCCGATCACTTTGTAGAAGTACCGCGGTCTCTGCCCGTGGTCGCGAAGTGTCCTGATGTCGTCCGCAAGCGAATTCGAGTTTGTAGTGACCAGTCCGCCGTCGCCGAAGCCACCGAGATTCTTGGTCGGGTAGAACGAGAAGCATCCGCAGTCGCCGAAGTTTCCGGCCTGCATTCCATCCCTGCTTGCACCGATCGCCTGGGCAGCGTCTTCTATCACGGCAAGATTGTGCTGCTGAGCAATTTCCGTAATGGCCTCCATCCCGGCCAATTGTCCGAATAAATGCACAGGGATAATGGCAGACGTTTTCTCGGTGATTTTCTCTTCGATGCCGGCCGGATCAATATTGAAGAAGTCCGGATCGACATCGACAAAAACCGGCCTGGCGCCAACTCTGACGATACAGCCGGCCGTCGCGAAAAAGGAAAATGGAGTCGTAATAACTTCGTCACCGGGCTTCACACCCAAAGCCATCAGGCTGACAAGCAGAGCATCGGTTCCGCTCGAAACACCGATTGCATGTTTGCTGTTGCAGTATGCAGCTACGTTTTTTTCAAACTCCGCCACGGCCGGGCCGAGAGCAAATGCCTGATCCTCGCAGACCTCGCTGATCGCCTGCATGAGTTCATCCTTGATGGCCGCATACTGAGCCTTTAAATCCAGAATTGGAATCCGCATTCACACTCCATTTACATCTTATGCTTTAACAACTTTTTTCCCTGCACCGCGAACTGCCGCCACAGCGTTTCGTGTATCGACAACGAGCTTCGAATTCTTCACAATCCATTCGTAATCGTAATCACTGTGGTCGGTCGAGATCAGAACGACGTCATAACCGGCTAACATTTTCGCCGACAATTTTTTACTGGTCATCTTCAAATCGTGCTGGCGCTGCTTATGTGTTTTAGGTATGTAAGGATCATTGTAGTCGACCTTCGCACCCTTTTGCCGAAGCAGCTCAATCAGCTCGATCGAAGGCGATTCCCGCAAATCGTCTATATCCTTCTTATAAGCCAGGCCCAGAACAAGCACTTTGGAGCCTTTGAGGCTCTTGCAATGCTCGTTCAATGCTTCGATGGTTTTCGTAATCACGTAGTGAGGCATACTCGTATTGATTTCGCCGGCCAACTCGATGAACCGCGTGGGCATGCCGTACTGCCGGGCCTTCCATGTCAGATAAAACGGATCGATCGGGATGCAGTGGCCGCCAAGTCCCGGTCCCGGGTAAAAGGCCTTGAAGCCAAACGGCTTGGTACTCGCGGCGGCGATAACCTCCCAGACATCGATACCCATCCTGTCAAAGACGATTTTCAGCTCATTGACCATAGCGATATTAATACAGCGATAGATGTTTTCGAGAATCTTTGCCGCCTCAGCCGCTTCGAGACTCGATACTGGAATCGTCCGAACAATGGCGGCGCCATAAAGCTCACAGGCCATCCGGCAGCATTTCTTTGTCAGACCACCAACCACCTTCGGGATAGTCTTGGTCGTAAAATTCTTATTACCCGGATCCTCTCGCTCTGGCGAATACGCCAGATAGAAATCCTTGCCGGCTTTCAGCCCGCTGTTCTCCAGTATCGGCGCCACAAGCTCTTTTGTCGTACCGGGATACGTCGTGCTTTCGAGAACGACCAACTGACCGGGCCGCAGGTATTTTGAAATTATCTCGGTGCTGCCGACAATAAACTGCATATCCGGCTCACGGTTTTCCGTCAGCGGCGTCGGAACGCAGACAAGGATTGCATCGACGGTCCTGAGGCGAGACATATCAGTCGTGGCACGAAACCGGCCGGCCTTTACCATCTGTCTGACCTGTGAATGAGGCACGTGCTTGATGATGCTGCGCCCGGAATTGAGAATCCGGACTTTCTTCTCATCGATGTCGAAGCCGACGACCTTCAGGCCCGCCGAGGCAAACTCCCTGGCCAAAGGCAGACCCACGTAGCCAAGCCCTAATACGCCGACGACAATTTCACTGTTTTTGACTTTATCTTTCCAATGGCTCATAAATCATACCTGTCATTCAAATCAAACTCATCAGTTTAGAGCTATATGAGCAAAATGTCAAAAGAATTTGAAATTTGAAATTAAATATTGACTATT
>CAZTDF010000114.1:1687-3170 GCA_964612465.1 uncultured Pirellulales bacterium | reverse complement strand
GATATCTGCCAAGACAAGAGGAAAACGTATCGTTTCTTAGTTAAAAACGGCTTTGACACGGCCCTGACGATGAGCGTTCGCTCGGCACTGTCGAAAAAGAATATCGAATGGCCATGTTTTCTTAAGCCCTGGGACGGCTATGCCGGCAGAGGAAATGCCGTAGTCAACAATCGTAAGGAATTGCTCTTCTACGCCAAAAGTATCCCGAACACCATCTGCCAGGAACTGGTCGAAGGCACCGAATATACATGTGACGTATATGTCGATTTCGGCATGAAAGTCCGCTGTGTCGTTCCGAGAAAACGCATCGAGGTAAGAGCGGGCGAGGTAAGCAAGGGACAGGTAGCAAAAAACGCCCGCATCATGAGCGAAGCGACCACGCTGGTCGAGAAACTCGGGGCCGGTCCCGGCGTTATCACGCTCCAACTGTTTCTTACCGGCGACGGCAAAATCAAATACATCGAAATCAATCCCCGCTTCGGGGGCGGCGCGCCGCTGTCGATCAAGGCCGGCGCCGACTTCCCGAAATGGATATTGCATGAACTGGCCGGCGGAAAACCGAATATCCGCTCGGACGGCTTCAAGGACGGCCTGATTATGCTACGCTACGACAGCGAAGTCTGGCTGGACGCATAATCAATAGACAATTTATGCCATAGGTATAATCAATTACAGACTCACCGTCAGGTATTCCGTATCGGCGGTGAAGCGCACTACGCCTTCGTAAGCGGCAGGGATAAGCAGACAATCACCGGCAATGAATTCGACGATACCCCCTTCGGTTCCCAGAATCGTCCCGCGGCCGGACAACATAATCAGCGTTTTCATTTTACCGGGCGCCAGCAGCAACTCGCAGTTTTTGCCCTGGTGACCCTTATTGATAGTAAAGTACTCGCAATCGGCCAGCAGGCCAATCGTCGTTACGAAAAGATCGTCGCTGGATTGACCGAAATGGATGCTCTCGAGCGCCTCTTCGATATGCAGATCTCTGGCCTTGCCGGCATCGTCTACACGGTTCCAGTCAAAAACCCGGTACGTCGTATCCGACGGCGTCTGAATCTCGGCTATCAGCAGACCCGGCCCAATCGCATGGGCGGTTCCGGCCGGCAGGAAGTGACACTGGCCGGCCTCGACCGGAATTTTGACCAGTGTCTCGGCGACGGTGCCGTCTTCGATTGCCTCGGCGAACTGCTCCTTCGTGATGCCTTTTTTCAGCCCTTTGTAAATCACCGCCCCCGGCTCGGCGGCGATTATGTACCAGCACTCGGTTTTCGGGTCGCCTTTGCCCATCCGCTGGCAAGTTTCCGGGTCGGGATGGACCTGCACGCTCAGAACATCCTCGGCATCCAATATTTTTATCAGCAAAGGAAACGGCAGCGGAAAATTCACATCAGCGGTTATTTCTTCCGGATATTGCTCTATTGCCGAGCGAAGAGTCTGCCCGGCCAGTTCGCCGTTGGCAATGACGGATTTATCCTCCGGA
>CAZTDF010000114.1:0-1677 GCA_964612465.1 uncultured Pirellulales bacterium | reverse complement strand
CGCCCCAGATCCGCTGCTTATAAATCGGCTCAAATTTTAACGGATAAGCTTTCATATCAATTATTCTAACCTCAAACCTATCGTCCAGTCCAATGCAATCATAAAATTGGGTTTGTTTGGCTTTGTTTTTTCGCCGCATTCATCTGTTAAAATTTCCATAAACCATTATCATTACTTAATTAACATCATTTCACCCATTCGAAAATTGGGTTTGTTTTTTCAAATCGGGTTTTCAACCCCCAGATAAATCTGGGGGCTAAATAAAATTGGCTTTGAATTGGGTTTGTTTTTTCCCCGTCCAAAGCCGCCAAAATCATCATAATACCCTTTCATATAGATACTTACGCTCATTTCGGCCTTTCACAAATTGGCTTTGTTTTTTCAAATTAAGCTCAATTTTTCGTCGTTTTCTACTCTTTTTCATCTGTTTTTTTCATTATTCTGCCTTTTTTCGACCCGGCACCAGTGGTGTGGGCTAAAATTCGTACTGCCTTCTAAGTTCTGCGTGATTGGACCTCATTTTTCCTTTTGACCTTCGACATACTACATACGATATACGAATTCGTTACATATTATACGAACCATTTCACGAAAAAGCGGGCATAATCTAAATAAATCTCCGTGAGACGGCGTTTTCATATCTACCACATAGGGCACAGGGTACGCAGAGAAGAAATCAAATAATCAATAGTTCACCCCATGAGATAGGCCAAGCCGCCATCTCACGGGGTAAATCGTAAGCTTGTGCCCGCGAAGGCGGGTATAGTCAATTGATAGGGATCCTGTAAATCTTGTCCAAAAAGGTCGGCTGGAATTGGCGCGAACGGCCATTCGACAAGGGCAGGCTCTGAGCGAAGCCGAATGGGGCAGGCTTGACAATGGCTAAGTAAGCATAGTGTCAAGATAAAAACCGGTAGTTGTGGTGCTGTTGAAAAAGTCCCGAGGTGACGTTTGAGATTGCCGCGCGATTCATCGAATCGGCTCCTTGGGGCCAGGCCCGCAATGACAGGAAAATGATCCTTATTGTCATTGCGAGCACCTGACCTGATTCTCAGGATACACAGAAAAGAAAATAGCCCACCAATGTCATTGCGAAGGAGCGCAGCGACTGCGGCAATCTCAATCCTTCCGCGGAATAAACCGTCTATTTCCTTAGGAGGAGCGCAGCGACGAAGCAATCTCACGTTTTTCAACAGCCCCGCTGTCCACAGTTTCCTTACTTTCCGAAGGGGAACGAATGACGGCAGCTTTGCTGGACCGCCTTACGCATCATTGTCACATCTTCGAGATAAACGGCGAGAACTATAGGTTCAAACGGTCTGCAGGAAAGAGTAAGAACAAGAAGAAGTAGAATTGTACTTGTACGCCTCCCAATGGAGGTTTATTATGTGGCCTGGGTGTGGCCGATTTCCGTGCCGACCCATGGCTGTTTTGCATGCCGATTACCAGGAGATGATGTGTATGTACATAACCGACAGAAATGATGACATAATGTGCATTACCAAATCCGGCAACAAGATTTACTGGATGTTGACCGGCGAGATAGGAGCCGAGAATTTCGAGCTTCGTTACGTAGAAATTCCTCCCGGTGGTAAAAGCAGCTACGGCCACCATGCGCACGAACACGAAGTCTTTGTGATAGAGGGTCAGGGCAGTATAAGACTCAAAGATGGTCAG
>CAZTDF010000113.1:13623-14895 GCA_964612465.1 uncultured Pirellulales bacterium | reverse complement strand
AGTCCGATTCAAGCTGGTTCCATCCAGCCTGCCGGGACAATCGCAGTCCAAGCCGGACATCATCGGTTCTCATCTGCCGAATCTTTATCATATCCACACACTATACAAAATTCTCGGTAATCCGAAAAGCCCGGCTTTCTACAGCACAAATAAATACTTCCCAGAGAATTTCACGAGGCGGCTCTCACGGGCATTGTAGATATGAAGAGATTGAAGTTTCAGAGTGACAACTGCTCAGTCTTCGTCCAGGTCACTGTATTCGTTAAAAAGGTTGGACCGCTGTCTCTGCCGCCTGCTTATTGCCGCCTTGCTGAATTCTGCAATATCAAACTGTGGACTCTGCTTTTTTGATTTTAAGTCCTGCTCTGAGCTTTCTTCCGTGACCTTTTCAAATTGCCCCTGTTCGGATTTTACGAGTTTAAATGGTTCATTGTCGGGTACAATCTCGTAAACCTTTTTTTGGGGACGCTGCTCGGTCTGCTTTCTATCGGTGATTTCATGTTGAAATTGTTCGATAACGGCTGCAATCTCGGCGACCTTTTGCTCGGGGAGTTCCTCGACTTGCCTGCTGTCGGTGACTTCGTTTTGAATTTGTTCGTTGACGGCTGCTAACCTTACGGTCTCCTGCTGACTGAGCAGCTCAGTTTGCCGACTTTTGATGATTTCATTATGGCGTTGCTTAAGCTCCTTGATTGCTATTTTGAATCCTTTTTTTGTATTCTTCCGCCTCTTTCGCCTTCCGGGATTCTTCGGAACATGAGTCGAGCGACCCTTTTCAATATGATCGGTTCGGCCGCTGTTTGTATTGTGGTCTGCTAATTTGATACCGATGATATCTCGTAACTGAGCATTAGTGGGTAATACTTTTCGCCGTGATCTCAGGACAAGTACTATTATAACTATAACCGGAACTGCTATAGCTGCCAGCAGCAGTGCCAATTCTTCCCATTGTCTTGAGGATAGCCACGAAAAATACTGGTTGAGTCTGTTTATGATGTCTTCTACGGTCATCATTTCTGCCTCCTATCCTTGTGCTAATCGCAAATCCATTCGCATTCAATTCTGCCGTAGGATCGTATCTGATGCAATTTGAACTCGTACACTTCTACCTATAATCAATTATCGTTATTTACAATTATACACTTTTTGAAATCTCTTTGCAATGGTTGCTCCGCCGGTTTTTTAGGAAAATGCAACGGCATGAAGCGTTACACAAATCGGTCTTTGAACCGGAGTCTTTTGCAAAGCTCACTCCCGGCCTAATACCTTGAG
>CAZTDF010000113.1:0-13523 GCA_964612465.1 uncultured Pirellulales bacterium | reverse complement strand
AAAAAATTCGCCCTTCAAACGTAGATTTTTAGCTTTTTGGGCCATGGACGCCATGGTCTAATTCTTAACGGCCTCACTTACGGTGTGTTTTGTGACTCTTGAGGGTGGATGTTCGATTAGTATTTACTGATTTATGTTGTTAGGGATATCAGAGTGATATCAGGGGATATCTATGAACAAGCGTTTGTCAAGACGTTCGCGGGATTCTTTCACGGACACTATAGATATGAAAAAATTGAAGTTTCAGACCGGCAACGGCTCAGTCTTCGTCGAGTTCACTGTATTCGTTAAAAATCCCGGACCGCAGTCTCTGCCGTCTGCTTATTGCCGCCTTGCAGAATTCTGCAATTTCAAACAGCCGGGCCTGCTTTTTTGATTTTAAGTCTTGCTCTGAGCTTTCTTCCGGGACCTTTTCAAATTGCCCCTGTTCGGATTTTTCGAGTTTAAATGGTTCGTGGTCGGGCACAACCTCGTAGACTTTTTGTATGAGGGACTCGACCTGCCTGCTATCGGTGACTTCGACTTCGTTTTGAATATGAGCTGAGCGATTATTTTCAGTACGATCGATTTGGCCGCCGTTTGTTTTGTCGTCGGCTAATTTGATATCGATGATATCTCGTAACTGAGTAATAGTGGGCAAAACTTTTCGTCGTGATCTCAGGCGAAGTAATATTAGAACTATAAACAGAACTGCTACGGCTATCAGCAATGGCCACCATTTTTCCAATTGCCTTGAGGATAGCCACAAATAATACCGGTTGAGTCTGTTTGCGATGTCTTCTAAGGTCATCTTTTCAACCTTCTGTCATTATACTAATCGCAAGTCCATTCGCTTTCAACTCCGCCGCAGGATCGTATAGGATGCAATCTGAACTCATATAATCTTATATATTATCCTAATAATATACATTATACACTTATTGAAATCTCTTTGCAATGGTTGCTTTGCCGTTTTTTTAGGTTTTTCTGGACCATGGCCACCATGGTCCGATTCTTAACGGCGGCCTCATGTAGAGCGAGTTTTGGGAGATTTTCTGGTGGATTTTCGCTTAATGCTGCCTTGTGTTTGTTGTTGTTCGCCGCCTGATGAGGCTGCATCGATAAGGTCGGCTTTCAACTCGGCGAGCTTTTCGGCATAATCTTGTTCCGGCGATGAGACCTTTTTAGAATTAATTAACGCCCCATATGCGACGAAGGCTGCGGCAAGCAGAATTAAAACGCCGTAGATGAGTATTATTGTTTTTTTTCTCGTCATAAAAGCAATCCGTTAAAATTGCGTTTTCGCTTTATCTTGATTTAGCGTTCTCTATATCGGCCGAATATGAGGACGTATTTCGTCTGAGTCCGTCATTTTTGATGACAGTTCAGATTTACACAGAAAACGAACACTTTTATGCGGATTGGTCCGATATCACATCAGAGGGTACCGTGAATCCGGACTTTTTCAACAGCCCCAACGTTACGAATTATTTCTTCACCATAATTATATCTGAGGCGGAGAAAATTTCGTCCTCAACAGTAAGGCCTGTTAATGTCAACATGACCTGACCCGGCTCAACAATAGTCCTCGCCAGGTCACCGTCGAACTTGGCGACCAGATGGCCGAGGGAGTCTGACTTAGTATAATAAGGGGCAATCGGCTCGGTGTCTTCTATTCCATAAAGCAGCAGCGAGCTTCTATCCACCGATCCTATGGGAATATTGGTATGAACAGTGACACAAGCAATGTCACGGCTTAACATAAGTGTGCTTGGGGAAACGGTTATGTTGATTCCGTCTTCTACATTGGGTTTGTTGGCCATCGAAATGCCGGTGATAATGACGGCCAAAAGGACCAAGACTGTTGCTGTTCGGATACTACTCATGTTGCTTTCTCCATACATTAGAACTTCACTATCTTTCTACTCAGAAACGTCACTGAGCTTTGCTTTTAATAAGATATTAAATATATCCGGGAAAGTTAAGTTCTATATTATGATTTAAACACAAATATTGTAGTAACTTAATTCGGGACATTTATCGACTTGGCGACATTTTCATATTTTTCTAATCTTCATACGCCTTAAGGTTCGTATCCCAGGGCCCCCCAGGCTGCTTTCTGCAATTTCATCATATCGACGTTGCCCGCCTGATTTTTGTCTATTCCCGCTCCGGCTTCGGAAATGGCCCAGGGCTCGTTGCCGTAATCCATCGTTCGCTGGTCCCTCCAGCCCCACGATTCACAATGCCCCTCGACAAACGCCAGGATTGTGCCCTTATGGTGACGCATGGGGATCGGATTCCACCACGACGGCTGCGTATACCAGATGGCCCAGCAGGCATCCCAGTTTTCGCCATAATCATCGAGAAAAACGATTCTTTCGCCGGGCCGCCTGATTTCCGACAGTTTCGTTTTTACTTCGCCGCTGCCGGTGAATTCGGCTCCGTTCATGGAATGGACGATACTGTACGTCCGCATTTCACCTCGCCCGGCGACCGGACACCGGTACAGCTTGGTCATTTTGGCATATTCGAATAAGAGGCCGTTTTCTATGGCATCGAGCTGTTCTTCGACGGGCATTTCGTTTGGCAGGGTTCCCAGCAGCTTTACCCATCCGTCATCGCCGGCTAAGCCGCGGACAAGTCGGCTGTCATTATCATCGGTATACATCAACCAGGCCAAAACGAGACCCTTGAGATTGTTGAGGCAAACTGCACGTTTGCCCTGTTCCCGCGCCCCGTTCATAGCCGGGATCAGAACAGCCATCAATAACGCGATGATAGCAATTACCACCAGAAGCTCTATTAAAGTAAAGCCGATTCCTTTGCTCATAATGGCACTGGGGACAGGTTTATTAAGTAAATCGTACAAATATTTTATACTATTTACGGCCTGGGAGCAAGAAATGTATTAAAGCCAGATTTGTCGAAAATGGTGATATCTACAGTGATAATGAGATAATTGCAGGATATCTGCCCGTCAGAACATCCAGGCAAGCAAAAACTAACACCAGCCCCTCGCCCCAAATTATTTTTTCGATTATCAGTATTTTTTTATTTTTATTGGTGACTGGCCTGTTATGATAGTAGTATTAGTGCCAATGAAGTATATTCTTACGTCTCTCAAGAATATTCTCCATAAAGAAAACCGAGAGACAAAATAAACGGCCTTAAACGGCCAAAGGAGCACAGAAGTGAGTACAGGTACAGTAAAATGGTTTAACGGGAAAAAAGGCTTCGGGTTTATCACTCCAGACGATGGCGGCGAGGATTTATTCGTTCATCACTCGGAAATCAAGATTGAAGGTTACGCCACTCTTGATGAAGGCCAAAAGGTGGAATTCGAGATCGGAGAGGGTAAAAAAGGTCCTTGTGCGACGAACGTCATCCCTGGCTAATCCAAAGCAGCGCGCCGAAAAACCAACGGGCTCCGCTGAAGCGGAGCCCGTTTCGCTTTGACATTTAATCCACCGTATACCCATTCCACCGCTCGACTTCTAAATTATTTTTTTTATTTTTATTGAACTCCGTCTGGTTCCCATAGTATAATAGCATTCAGTGTAGTATATTCTCACGTCTCTCAAGAATATTCTCCCTAAAAAAACCGAGAGACAAAATTTATGGTCGTTAGTAGGCCAAAGGAGCATAGTAGTGAGTACAGGTACAGTAAAATGGTTTAACGGAAGCAAAGGTTTTGGATTTATCACCCCCGACGACGCCGGCGAGGATTTGTTCGTTCATCATTCGGAAGTCAAGATGAGCGGCTACGCCTCTCTTGATGAGGGCCAGAAGGTGGAGTTCGAGATCGGGCAGGGCAAAAAAGGGCCTTGTGCGACTAACGTCATCCCCGGCTAATTTAAAGCTAAACACCGGAAAACTAACGGGCTCCTTGAAATAATGGAGCCCGTTTTCAATTTAATATTTAATCCCCGTATAACCGGCAATAGTCTCAAGTTTACCCGGATTGATTGAAGAGGCAACTTTAGTAAATTTCGAGATGAGTACGGAACATATACGAAATTTTTCGATTATAGCACATATTGATCACGGCAAGAGCACCCTGGCCGATCGAATGCTCGAGTTGACCGGCACGATTACCAACCGTCAAAAGGTCGATCAGTTTCTTGACAATATGGATCTCGAGCGTGAGCGAGGAATAACCATAAAGGCCTCGGCGGTAACGATGAATTACCGGCACCAGGGCAAAACATATATGCTGAATTTGATCGACACTCCGGGACATGTCGATTTTCATTATGAGGTTTCAAGGGCACTGGCTGCTTGCGAGGGTGCTTTGCTCGTAGTCGATTCCAGCCAGGGTGTCGAGGCACAGACCGTGGCTAATGCCTACCTGGCGATTGAAAACAATGTCGAACTTTTAAGTGTAATCAACAAGATTGACTTGCCCGCAGCAGATCCCGACCGGGTGGCAGAAGAGATCGAACATGTTTTCGGGATCCGTGCCAATGAGTCTTTCAAGATAAGCGCAAAAAGCGGATCGGGAATCGGCGAGCTTCTCGAAGCGATAGTGACATTCCTCCCGGCACCCCAGGATAAAAGCAACGAACCAACGGCGGCATTAATTTTTGACAGTCACTGCGACCAGTACAAGGGCGTGATATGTTACGTAAGGGTTTTCGCCGGGTCCTTGAGTATGAAGCAAAAGGTCAGCTTTATGCGCAGCGGCAGAACTTATACCATCACCGAACTGGGGAAATTTGTACCTGAGATGACTGCCGTTGACAAGCTCGGCACTGGAGAGGTCGGTTATGTTATCGCGAATATTCGTGAGTTGGCCGATGTGACGATAGGCGACACAATCACAGATTATGCCGAACCTGCTTTAAAACCTTTGCCAGGCTATAAAAAACCGATGCAGATGGTTTTTTCGGATTTTTATCCCGGCACAAATACGGACTATTCAAAACTGAGGGACGCCTTTGACAAGCTTACCCTTAACGACGCAAGCTTCTCATTCAGTCCTCAGAATTCGCCTGCGCTCGGCTTTGGTTTCCGGTGCGGTTTTCTCGGTCTGCTGCACATGGAGATAATCCAGGAACGGCTGGAACGCGAGAATGATATAGAGGTTGTTCAGACAGCTCCGACGGTAAGTTATGAGATCCTGACGAAGGACGGGGCAATCAAGAGAATAGAGTCGCCCGGTCAATTGCCTTCTCCAAATCACATAGAAGAGCTTCGTGAACCTTTCGTTCGCCTTGAGATAATTACCGGTACTGAAACAATCGGTGCAGTTATGAAACTCACGGAATCCAGGCGGTGCAAGCTCATAAAGACCGATTACCTGAGCACCACCAGGGTAATACTTGAGTACAAAGCTCCGCTCGCCGAGATCGTATACGATTTTTACGATCTTCTTAAAGGCATCAGCCGGGGGTATGCAACGATGGATTACGAGTTTATGGGTTTCGAGGCTAGTGACCTTGTCAAAATTGACATTCTTGTAAATTCGGTTGCGGTCGATGCGTTAAGTTTGATTGTCCATCGCAGCAAAGCAGAGATTCGAGGCCGTAAGCTGATTATAAAGCTTCGAAGAGCGATTCCCCGGCACCAGTTTGAAATTCCACTGCAGGTTACCATAGGCGGCAAGATCATCGCAAGAGAAACCATCAAAGGCTTCCGCAAGGACGTGACACAAAAGCTTTACGGCGGAGATGTAACGCGAAAGATGAAACTGCTCAAGAAACAAAAAGAAGGCAAAAAACGCATGAAAAGCGTCGGAAACGTCCAGATACCGCAGGAAGCATTCATGACAATCCTCGACAACAGCGAATAGTAAAAATCCTCCCAACGTAGTACCAGCAACCTGGAAATCGAATTAGTGCCGAAAACAGAATGAGTCTTGGAGCTTTTAAATGTCCCAAATCATTCACTTATGAAGCTTAAAACTTACAAACGAATTGGTTGCTCCATTACTGTCCCGGTTTTGTTTATTGCTGTAGGCTATTTGTTATTTTTATTCGGTATGATAAAGTGCTCCGGCACGGGAAACTGCGAGCACAGCAGCAGGACTTCTTTTCCGACCTTTTCGATGACCGATTCATTGTCGATGTTTTCAGCGACTGTATTTATGAAATCGGCAATTTGCTTCGCTTGCTCCTGTTTGAAACCGCGAGTGGTAATAGCCGGCGTGCCTATACGCAATCCGTTCGGATTCATCGGCGGCGCCGGGTCGCCGGGTATTGTGTTGTAATTCGAGACAATTCGAGCCCTGTCCAGGGCCTTCGCGAGTTTCTTGCCGGGTATGCTTTTCTTTCTCAAATCGATTAAGATTAGATGATTGTCCGTCCCGCCGGTTACGAGATCGAAGCCATATTCCAGCAGCTTTTCCGCCATGGCTTTTGCATTTTTGACTATTTGCTCTGCGTAGGCGACGAATTCCGGGGTATCGGCCTCGGCCATTGCCACGGCGATAGCGGTCATTGTATGCATATGCGGCCCTCCCTGCAGGCCGGGGAAAACTGCCTTGTCCACCTTTTTTGCGTGCTCTTCCTTACACAGCAGCATCCCGCCGCGAGGGCCCCGAAGCGTTTTATGTGTCGTAGTTGAGACAACATCGGCGTAGGGAACCGGACTTTTGTGAATGCCGGCAACAACAAGACCCGCAATGTGGGCTATATCGCTGACCAGGTAAGCATCGACTTTTTTAGCAATTTGACTGAAGATTTCAAAGTCTATTTCCCTCGGATACGCAGTGGCACCGGAGATAATTATTTTCGGACGATGTTTCTTCGCAAGCTCCTCAATCAGGTCGAAATCCAGCATGCCTGTATCAGTATTCACAGGATACGGCACGGAATTGTAGAACTTGCTGGTTAGCGAGACCTTCCAGCCATGCGTCAGATGCCCGCCGTGAGAAAGAGACATTCCCATAATCGTATCGCCGGGATTTATCAGGGCGGCATAGGCCGCAAGGTTCGCTACCGAGCCCGAATAGGGCTGGACGTTCGCGTGGTCGGCCTTGAATAATTTCTTCGCCCGCTCCTGAGCCATTCTTTCGATAAGATCAGTCACCTGCTGGCCTTCGTAGTATCGTCTGCCGGGGTAGCCCTCGGCATATTTGTTGGTCAGGCAGCTCCCACTGGCCAGCATAACTGCTTTGGATACATAGTTTTCCGAGGGAATCAGACGGATTGAGCCACTCTGGCGTGCCGCTTCCTGTCGTATAAGCTCACAAATCTGCGGATCATATTGTTCAAGAGCATTTATCATATCAATTTCTCCATAATCGGACTTTGCTCAGATTCTTTCAGGATTCCCAACACAGAATAATGCGTTCGGGATTTTTATAACACAGCTTTACTTTTTACACAAGTATTTATTTGTTGACAAATTTTAGCCGATGACTACTATATGCCGGTCGAGTAATGTAAGAAACACTCATTTGGTAAGAACTTATGCCAGCAGAAGATAGCCAGGCAGCCGCCAAAGCCAGAGCTTTTTTTGATAAAGCCGGGAAGGTTGCTGAGACGAGAAATTACGATTACGCCATCGATATGTACCTCCAGGGTCTGCGATATGCCCCGGATGCGCTTAAAGAGGGGCATCTTCCGCTGGCCGAATTAGCTCTGCATCGGCAGGGATCCGATAATAAAAAGCCCACGATGATGGAGCGAGTTAAGCGTTTGCGGGGCAAAAACCCGCTGGAGCAGATGCTTAATGCCGAATACCTTTTAACGAAAGACCCCGGCCATATTCCGTACGCCGAGGCGATGCTGAAGGCAGCGCTGGCCGGCGGCTATGACAAAACAGCCGGTTGGATTGCCAATCTGATTTTTCAAACCATCAACGCTTCCCAGAATCCATCTGCTCAAACATATCTCCTTTTAAAAGATGCCTATAGTACCCTTGGCCAATTCGATAAAGCCATCGCTGCGCTTCAGCGGGCCGTTAGACTTCGACCTGATGACGGGGCATTGTCAGATGAGTACAAGAATCTCTCAGCCGAACTGACTATGGCCAGGGGTAAATATGACGGCGAGGGGGATTTCAGGAAATCCATCAAAAACCGTGAGAGCCAGGAGAAACTCCAAGCCCAGGCCGGCGTTATTAAAACCGAGGATTACCGCGTCAAAGCGGTTGAAGACGCAAGAAAAAAAATAGCCCAGAATCCGGAACTGCCGGCAAATATATTCGAATTAGCCGATGCCCTTTCGGGTCTGGAAACCGATCAGGCCGAAAATGATGCGATCGCACTGCTGGAAAATACGTACAAAACCAGAAACGATTTTAGTTTCAAGCGGCGGGCGGGTCTGCTCAGGATTAAACAGCTCAAGAGGAAATTAAAAGAAGCAAAAGCCGCTCTTAATACTAATCCCGGCGATGCGCAGGCCAAGGCCCCAACTGAACAGCTATCGGCACAATTAAACAGTATGGAATTGGAACATTACAAGCTTTGTGTGCAGAACTATCCGACCGACATTGGAGCTAAATACGAATACGCCATTCGTCTGGTCAGGAATGAACAATACAACGAAGCCATACCTTTGTTCCAGGAAGCACAGAAAGACCCGAGGCGGAAAATCGCAGCGCTGAATAAAATTGGTTTCTGCTTTTCCATGAAAGGCTGGCTTGCCGATGCAATCGACGTTTTCTCCCAGGCAATAGAATCCCATGAAATAAAAGATGATGCAATCGGCAAAGAATTACGGTATAATCTGGCTCGCGCTCACGAACAGCAGGGTGATACGGATAAGGCACTGGAGATATACCGCAAGATAGCTCAGAGTGACTTCGCGTACAAAGACGTCAGCCAGCGGGTAGATAAACTAAGAAGTGAAAAAACGAAACCAGACTCACAATAAGTATTTGTAAATAGAATAACAACGGTTATTAGGAGATTACAGTGGCACAATCGTTACAGTCTAAAAAAAGAGCAAGACAGAACACGAAACGCAGAACGATTAATCGCGCACGCAAAAGCCAGGTCAAGACGCAAATTAAGCATTTTGAAACAGCCCTGGAAAACGGCAACGTGGAGGCGGCAAGCAAACAAATCAAACTCGTTACACAGAAGCTGGACAAGACAGCCTCGACGAGCACAATGCACAAGAAAACCGCCGCCCGAAAGAAATCACGCTTAACCAAACGTCTTAACGCCCTCAAGGCGAAAAAGGGCTAATTATCTCGGATTTCGTGAAGCGCTAAATGTCAAGCGCCAGGGAAGGTACGAAGCGGACATCTCCGCCCCTGTTCGGCGGATAAGCTTCACAAAATATGCCTGAAATATTTAAAAACCAAATAATCAAGCTGTTGAAGCACACCGATTACGAACCGCTCAAGCTGGCACAATTAGCCAAAACATTAGACGTCAGCTCAGACGATTATCAAGAGTTCAAAGATGCTTTCGACCAACTCCGGCAAGCCGGTCATGTGGTGGTCGGTGCGCACAATCTGGTTAGCCTGCCCGCCTTGGCCGGGCAGATCGTAGGAACGTTTAGAGCCAACCCGAGGGGATTCGGCTTTATCATACCTCTCGAACCAAACTCGCACGGCGATTTATTCATACCGCCAACAGCTAAAGCGGACGCAATGACCGGCGACATCGTCATCGCAAAAGTCAAACGCCAGGGCAAACGCGGCGGCGAAATGCGGTACAGCGGTGAAATCATCGAAGTGCTCGAACGAGCACAGAACAGATTCGTCGGAACCCTGGTGAAACATCCTGAAGCATGGCTCGTTCAGCCGGACGGCAAGAGCTTTTTTGACCCTATTTCCGTCGACGACGTCGGCGCAAAAGGGGCGAAGGAAAAAGATAAAGTCGTAGTCGAGATACTTTCCTATCCGACGGAGAAATATCTGGCCCGCGGCGTTATCGTCGAGGTGCTCGGTAAAGCGGGACGTTACGATACCGAGATTAAATCGATAATTCACCAGTACCACCTTCCGGGCCAATTCGATGCCGGCTGTATCGAGCAGACACGCCGGGCCGCCGCCGACTTCAATCCCGAAAAAAGAAGCACTAGGCAGGACATAACGGATAAAGTTATCATCACGATCGATCCGCCGGATGCGAAAGATTTCGACGATGCGATAAGCATCGAGAAAGATTCTCACGGCAACCGGGTGCTGGGTGTTCACATCGCCGATGTCAGTCACTTTGTAACGCAGGATTCGCCGCTGGATGAAGAAGCAAAGGCTCGCGGAAACAGCGCCTATTTGCCCGGGAAAACGATTCCCATGCTGCCGGAGATTCTGAGTAACGGCATTTGCAGCCTCCAGCCCGACCAGAAACGCTTCGCCAAAAGTGCATATATCACTTACGACCTGCAGGGAAATATTTTGTCCCGCAGTTTTGCTGACTCGGTTATATGCTCAAAGCAGCGTTTGACCTACCTGCAAGCCGACAGAATTTTAAAAGGACACACGAAAGACACCGGGCCTGAGGTAATTGAGCTTCTAAAAGAAATGGAAGCACTCAGCCGGGTAATCGAACAGCGAAGAAGAAAAAATGGAATGTTACACCTGGACCTGCCGGAGACCGAGCTGGTCTTTGACAAAGCGGGCCAGGTCGTGGATGCTCATCCAGCGGATGACAGCTATCCGCACACGATAATCGAGATGTTTATGGTCGAGGCCAATGATTCCGTCGCCTCGCTTCTGGACAGGCTCAATGTGGCCTTCATGCGGCGGATTCATCCGGAGCCGGATCCCATGAGCATGAAAAATCTCGCCAAGCTCGTCAAGGCATTCGGATTTTCTCTGCCGCGGAATCCGGACCGCAAGGTCATTCAGGATTTATTGGCCGCCGTAAAAGACACCGACCGTTCTTTCGCTGTGAACATGGCGGTGCTGCGAAGCTTCGAGAAGGCCCAGTATGCCCCGCTGCATATAGGCCATTATGCGCTGGCTTCGACAAACTATTGCCACTTTACAAGCCCGATCCGACGGTATGCAGACCTGATAGTTCATCGTACGTTGGAACTTTATCTGCAAAATAAGCCTGTCCCCAAAGAACAAGAGCAGAACCTGGCTGAGGTCGGCAAACATATCACCTTCACCGAGCAACGGGCCGAGAATGCCGAAAGGGAGCTGACTACCGTACTAACACTGCAAATGCTCAGCAAAAAAATTGGCGAACAGCTCGACTGTGTCGTGACCGGCCTGACAGGCTTCGGCGTATTTGTGCAGTGCAAAAAGTTCGGCATCGAAGGACTTATCCGAATGACCGCTTTGGGGCCCGACCAGTGGAAATATAACGAAAAAACCCAATGCATCATAGGCGAGCGTTCGGGGTGCAGCATACGTTTGGGCCAGGCCATGAAAGTGCGCATCGTTTCAGTGAACGTCCCGGGTCGCCAGCTCGACGTCAGTCCGGTGGAGCTTTTAGCAAAAGAGCCGAAGCAGCGTACCAAAAGCAAGGCACGGAAAAAACAGACAAAAAAGAAACGAAAAAATCGAAAATAAATCCACAGGTTCATAACACATATTTCAAAGACCAAATTCAATCATTTATTGACATTCATTGTGAATTTTGTCATATTGGTTGACTCTTGGCATATAAAATAATGAATGATACTTGGTTTTTTGGAGCAACAAATGAGAGCATCTGAGATGCGAAAAGGTCAGACCGTTAAGATTGACGATAAATTGTACTCAATTGTGGATTATCAGCACGTAAAATTGGGCAAAGGCGGAGCGGTTTACCAGACAAAGCTAAAAAGCCTGGCCGACGGTACAATTCAAAATATCCGCCTGCGAGCAGAGGAAATCGTTGAAGAGGCATATCTGGACAAAAGAACATACGAATACCTTTATTCCTCCGGAAGCGAGCACGTCCTGATGGATACGACCAATTACGACCAGATTACCCTCGACGATGATGCGTTCGGTGACGGTGCGAAATATCTTAAGCCGAATAGCACATTGCAGGTCAGTCTGTACGAAGGCAACCCGGTGATTGTAATCCTGCCCAATACGGTGGATCTGGAGATAACCGATACGCCGCCGGAGATAAAGGGCGCTACAGCAACGAATCAAAACAAACCGGCAACGCTCGAAACCGGTCTGATCGTTCAGGTGCCGCCTTTTATCAAGCTCGGCGAGGTCATACGCATCGATACTCGTACCGGCGAGTACGTTACACGAGTTAAATAATCGCCAGGAGTATCTCATGAAGCGAGATACGAGATACAAGATATGGTATTAGATAAAGTTAGCAAAACTCTTGTCAAAGTTTTCGGCTCTCGCAATGAGCGACTGGTTAAGGTTTATTCGGTCATCGCTCAGCAGGCAAGCGAATTCGAAGAGCAGACCAAAAAGCTCGACGATGAGGCTCTGAAGGCAAAAACTGCCGAGTTCAAGGCTGCTCTAAAGGCCGGAACAAAACCGGAGGAGATTCTTCCCGAGGTCTTCGCAGTTGTCCGGGAAACAGCAAGGCGAAATGTCGAGATGAGGCATTTCGACGTCCAGCTTATCGGCGGCAATGTCCTCTACGAGGGCAAGATCGCCGAGATGGCTACCGGTGAAGGCAAAACCTTAGTAGCAACCCTGGCGGCGTACCTCGTGCATCTGACCGGAAGAAAAGTCCATATCGTCACGGTCAACGATTACCTGGCCAAGCGGGACGCTGAGTGGATGGCACCGGTCTATGAGTCTCTGGGGATGACGGTTGGCGCGATCCAGGCGGATATGGATAGTGCCGGTGACGATAGAAAAGCACAATACGCCTGCGATATTACATACGGCACAAATAACGAGTTCGGCTTCGATTATCTCCGCGACAACATGAAAACCTCGATCGAGCAGATGGTCCAGGGGCCGCTGCAATACGCTATAATCGACGAAGTCGACTCGATTCTAATTGACGAGGCCAGAACTCCCTTAATCATATCCGGCCCGGCCTTTGATGACGTCACCAGATACGGCAAGGCAGACCAGGTAGCAAGGAAACTGATCAGTCTTCAGAGCGGCTACGACCGAACTAAAAAACAAATCGATTCGGCAGAGCGTACTATCGCCAACGCCCAGGGCGAACTTGCCGAAGCGAAAAAAGACAAGAACAGCAATAGAATCGAAAAGGCTCAAAAAGCAATAGAGAAAAGCCAGGCCGAGATCGACATCGCCCAGGCCAAGCTTGCAAACATCACGCAATACTATGAAGTGGAATACGACAAGAAAGCAGTAAATCTTACACACGAAGGCGTGGGAGCTGCACAGGAAATTGCGGGATTAGGCTCATTCTATACCGGGTCCAACATGGATTGGCCGCACCTGATATCACAATCCCTGAGAGCTCACGTGACCTTCGAGCGGGAAAAAGACTACGTCGTCATGGAGGGCAAGGTCATCATCGTCGACGAGTTTACCGGCCGATTGATGCACGGCCGGCAATGGTCCGACGGGCTGCATCAGGCGGTCGAGGCAAAGGAAGCCGTCACGGTAAAGGAAGAAAGCCAGACACTCGCGACTATCACGCTGCAGAACTTCTTCAAACTCTACGACCAGATAGCGGGAATGACCGGCACCGCCGCTACCGAGAGCGAAGAGTTCATGAATATCTACAAGCTCGAAGTTATTGTAATACC
>CAZTDF010000112.1:8110-14943 GCA_964612465.1 uncultured Pirellulales bacterium | reverse complement strand
TGCCGCCCATGCCGCCCATCATGCCGCCGCCCATGCCGCCCATGCCGCCGCCATAACCGCCCATGCCGCCCATCATGCCGCCCATGCCGCCCATCATGCCACCGCCCATCATGCCCATGCCGCCCATGCTGCTGCCCATGCCGCCGCCATAGCCGCCGCTCGTGCCGCCGATGCCGCCGCTCGTGCCGCCCGTGCCGGTGGTACCACCGCCAAGGCCAGTGCTCGTGGTGTAGCCTACGTTACTCGAGCTGCTTACCATATTGCCCATCATCATGCCCATCATAATGCCCTGCATGCCGCCGTATTGGGCCGGATCACCGACCAGGTCGGTAATGTCATAAACGCGCGTCACCATTTTCTTGGGCAGCGTGTCAACTGTTGCTATCAGAATTATACCCTCATCAACAACGTAGCTGATTTCTGCGAATTCGCTCGAAACTCCGGCCAATAAAACCTCCAGTGCTTTGCGGAGCTTGACACCCGTCAGTGGGTCCATCCCCGCCGGTGTGGTCTGTTCGACCTCGCCATTATCGAGCAGATCCTTCCAGTTAGGCTGTATCTGTAACGGAGGATCTACGGAACTCTCTAATTGCACTATCACTTCGGCAAAAGACGTTGACGATGTTAAGTTCGACAGGTCAACAATCTGCTCCAGGGCTTCATACACTCTCACGTCAGCCGGATCCAGGCCGATTGGCTTGTCCGGTTGGCGATGCGGTTTCTGAGTAATCTCACGCCAATTTTTCGGATAGGTAAGCTCTTCAGCGTATGGAATTCCGGATTGGTCGGTTTTTAGCAGGATATCTGCTCTTTGCTGATCTGCTTCTTTATTAACTTCTAATTGTTTCCGGAAGAAAACCATATCTTCCAGAGTGTCTTTGAGTATTAGTGCTTCGTTATTTTGCGGATCCAATGCAAGCAGGCTTACCAATTGACCAAGAGCCGCTTCGTACTGTTGCTGCTTCTGATAAGCTAACGCGTTTTTCATCAGATCGGATATTCTTGTCTGTCTGTCAGCTTCCATCTGCTGTCTGAATTTATTTTGTGCCTCAATTGCCGCTGCTCGCTTCTCAAGTTGGTCTTGCCGAGCCTTTTCGCTTTGTTTCTCGACAATTTCGTCACTAAGTGTTTTGAGCTTGCTGCTGTATTCTTTGAAAAGTTCATCTCCAAGATGTATCTGGTTTTCGTTCACCGTAAATTCAGCTTGCTCGACCTCTTTTTTGGCCTTATCGAATTCGCCCTGGACCACGTAATTATTGGCTTTGGTTACAGCGTTGTTAACAACTGTTGCGGTGTAGGTGCGAATGATATTCCTTTTTTTAGTAATCTGTTCGATATAAGTGCCTTCACCTGTTACCGGTGAAGCGACTTTTATCGCGGTCGCCTGTGGTTGTGCGGGCTTTAGCTCGACAACTTTCGGCTCCACAAGCTCCGGCTCATTAACTTCTGACTCAGCAGCCCCGAAGTTGAAGACTTTTGGCTCAATAACAGCAATCATCTCAGGCTTCTTTTTCTCTGGAACGGGTTCTTTATCAGCCTTTTGGGGCGAGCGCTTATCTATTTCCGCCAGGTAACCTTCTATAGTTTTTTTCATCGGTGGAGGGATTAAACCGCTGGTCGCCACCTCGACAAGACCTTCGCGGGCTTTTTCAAACTGACCGGCACGATAATATTTCATGCTGCTTCGATAAAGGTCGGCGATTTTCTGGTTCTGCCTTTTCTTCTGTTCGCCTGGTTTTGCGATGTCTTCTTTGTTGGCCTTCTCCGGCTTTTCTGCCGTTACCTGAGGAGATGCTTCATCGTTTGTCGCCTGAAGTTCTATTTGTTTAAGAACCGTGGCGATCTGCGCTTGCTCTTCTTTTGTTAAATACTCGTTCTTTCTAATGCTCTCAAGATTTGCCCTGGCCTCGATTAGCCGGTTCTGCTTAATCAATTTATCGGCCGCCTGAAATTTCTCCAGAGCAAGCTTCCTTTGGGCTACCGCTGCCTTTGTCTTTTCAAGATGCGCATGCAGCTCCTCACGCCCTGTTGCGGTTAGATATTCCTGGTATCCCTGGGCCATAACAAAGGTTTTGAGCGCCTGCTCATAGTAACCCTTGTCATATTCTCCCTTGCCAGCATGAACATAGCTCTGGACGATTCGCCGGAATGCTTCCTCCCGGTCGGTCGCTCCATTCTCCTGCGATTGAGCCACGTCAAATGCTGTTGTTATAAGCAACAAAATAGATACCATTACGATGGACAGAGACATTCTGCCGAAAGATTGGGTCAAGAAACCTGGCTTGCTCAAAATAAACCTCCTGCCAAAAAAAAACACCCTCTTAGTGAAATTCTTTACAAAATACTGTTACAATACTCTCCAGCTTCAAGAACAGACCGGACTTATAATAACTCAAGTTTATAGGAAAACATTTTTTTTTGCAAGAGAAAAATTTGATTTATGCCCACTTGGCCAATAATATCTAAATTGTAGTACGCTTAACTGAATAATCCAGGAAATCCGAAGGCAAAAAAGTAATCTCAAAAACGCATTTTTTTAGGTCATAGCAGGGATTTATAAAGTAAATCGTAATACAAAACCATCGAAAAACAGGTAATATGAAGGAAAAATCTCTAATACTGGCTGTTGAAACATCCAGCAGAATAGGCTCTGTTGCAATAGCTCTCAATGAAAAAATGCTTGGAGAAACAGTTTTTTCTTCACCATTGAGACACAGTGCCGAGATATTTCCCGCTATGCGCGATTTACTTGACCAATTCGACCTGAATCCCGGTCAAATCGAACATATTTATATATCCGTCGGGCCCGGCAGCTTTACCGGCCTGCGAATAGCTACAACGCTCGCGAAAATAATGCACCTTGCGCATTCTGCAAAAATTGTGGCCGTTGATACTCTCGACGTGGTTGCCGCAAATGTCATCAATCTTATTCCTGAGAATACTTTTTCAGCTTCGAATCACAAGCTGCCGGCTATCCAGGCCGAAAGAGTTGCCGCCGTCCTCGACGCCAAGCGGGGCCAATTTTTTATTGCCGGTTATGAGCGAGACAAGGACGACGAGCGGAATGCGGCAGGGCGGGCAAGCTGGAAAAAAGTTCTGCCGGATTCTTTAATGACTCCTTCGCAGTTCCTCGACAGATTTGCCTGCGATGCTAAACCAATCCGGCTGCTCGGCGATGGGTTGCTTTATTATAAGGATAAGTTTCAGGCCGGCGACGTTCACTTTTTTCACGAGAAGTACTGGAGCCCCCGCGCCGGCAAAGTTCTCCTGCTCGGCCGGCAAATAGCCTTAAAAGAACAATTCGCCGATGCAATAACGCTCACCCCCAATTATCTGCGAAAACCGGATGTCACTGTAAAACCACGGTGACTCCCGGGTTTGTGTTAGAACCAGTTATTTGATTTTTATTGATCCTACATTTGTCTTCAATAGAACCTTGCCCTCTCCCGAGCCTATTGTCCCTTTTATGGATTTGCCGACTTTACCAACCACAGTTATTGGCCTGGCAGTCTCGACTGAGCCGATGTTTGTTGAAGCATGGACTTGTGCCGACAACTCAGAAGGAGCTGTAAAATCTATGCTGCCGACATTAGTTGTGATATTCGCTTTGCAGGCGGCTGGAGCGGTGTCTGCGTATTTGACTGTCACAGAGCCAACGTTAGATGAAAGAACAAGCTCAGCGACAACCGCATGGCAGGCAATGGAGCCAACATTTACTGACGCGTCAATCCGGCCTTCTATGTCCGATACCGTTACAGTTCCTACGCCGGTCGAGCAGTCCAGATTCATGTGCATGGGAGCTATTATTTTGAAATCAACAACAAGTGATTTCTTCTTTAATTCATCGGGCCTTACTGTTTTGATGGTTAATGTGTCACCCGAAGATTCAAGTTCCATCTTGACTTCTTCGGCGAGTTTCCGAGCGGTCTCTTTTGTTCGTGCTTTTACGGTGATTTCAGCAGTGATATTACAATCTGTAACATCAGCGCCTGTGACAGTTATTGAACCGACGTCGGTTTCGACATTTAGCCCGGCCATGCCGGCAATGGGTACTGATGTATGTTCGGCTCTCTGGTGTTTGGCCTTGAATAAGCTGCCTATATCATTACAGCTCGATAAGACTGTTAGCAGGCACAAAGAGGCCGCCAGGCACAAGTTTATAAGGAAATGTTTTCTCATCTTTATATCCCTCTATTACATTTCTTGCCGTTTAGATTATTATTGCCCGGCTATGGATTGGTTGCAAGTTAGTTTTCACAAAACTTTTTTCAGTCAAGTGAAAGGGGCCTGTACTGAATCGAACAGTACAAGCCCCTAATAATACAAATATCGGATTAAACGCAGTAATATTCTTTACTCGACGGCATCAATTTCTCATTGATACAGCCGAATGTCATCGATATACATCTTACCGGTTCCACCGGGAGTTGTCATATTGCCCTGCGTGCCGACGCCGATTGCCATTGTGTTAACATCAGTCAGATCAATGCCCTGATCGGCAAAATTCTGCAGAGGAATCACCCATTCTGTCCAGGCTCCGATTTGTGTCGCTGCCGGATCATCATGATATACAACTACCGGATCGCCGGTGAGATTAGATAGTGACACATACAAACGCTCGGCATCGTTATTCACAATGCCCCTGAACCAGATTATCAGTTTGTCCACGCCTTGCTCAGTCCAGTCACGCGGATAATCCAGTGTCAGCTCTGTTTCAGAATAGTACGAGTAGCCCTGTTTATTGTTGTCGTAGGACATCGGCATTGATTGATTTCCGCCATGTACAATGGTTTCCTCGGTATAAGACGGGGTCGTTTCGTCGCCAACGGCCGATCCAGTCCCATTGCCGGGGTAGGCCGGTTCATCATCGTGCGATGCATAGCCAAGCCCATCTTTCCACGCCCACCATATCTCATTGTTACCAATGTCATAATCCTCGAAATCGTCCACCACGAGGAAGTCGGCTACAGTAAAGCTCCATACAAGTCCTTTCACTATACTGTCACTATAGACCGCGTCCACGCGCCAATACCAGGTGCTGTTCCACCCAAGTTCTACGGGACCGAAGTTCTCGGAACCTGATGCCCTGTTGCCCTTGTATTCCGGTGAAAGCGTTGTGGCATTCTTCACAGAATCGGCATCTGCGCCAAAGTACAGATCGCTCGAAGCGGCATTATCTGCCGGAGTCCAGCTAAGAGTTGTTGTCATTTTCACATCAACAGCTCCATTAGACGGATTCGGATTGCCAACTGCGCCGGGAGTCGTAAAGCTCCAGATGTCACCTTTATACGTACTGTCGGCATCGAACTCATCGACGCGCCAGTAATAAACCTTCTCCCGCTCAAGTGTGCCGGGATTATAGGTTCCAGGTACCTGTGCGGTGCCATCGGCCGCGTTATCTACTTCTTCGTAATTGTCACCTAAATATACCGTATGAGTTTTCGCACCGTAACCCGGTGTCCAACTCAAAGCTGCATTCGGGTCTACAAATTCAGCGCCGTCGGCAGGATCAGGATTATATGCTGTTGTGGGCGGAACCGAAAAGCTCCAGACATTGCCTTTCCACGGGCTTCTCGGGTCAGCCTCGTTCACTTCATCGATTCGCCAATAGTAAATTGTGCCGGGAACAAGACCATCCGGATAGGGATATCCGGGAAAGCCGACAATATAAAAATTAATGTCCCTGTCCTGATTGACTCGGAAGGTATCGCCGGTGCCGTTGGCCACGTCGTCATAATTATCGCCGAAGTAGACGTCGTGTGATACCGCGGCCTTTTCCGGCGACCAGCCCAGGGTGACCCATATTTCCGTAATTATAGCGCCATCCTCCGGGTCTGGATTGTAGGCCGACACGGAGGTATCCTGCAACGTCAGCTCAAATGACTCGATCCAATCACACTGCCATCCGTTGGAAGCGCCTTCCTGAAACGCGGACACCGCGATGGTTTGGCCCGGCTCCAGTCCTAAATCTTCCAGCGGGATGACCGCGTGAATCGTATCACCCTCAATCGTGTATTCGTAGTCCTCAAACAGTTCCACCTCGTCTCCGGTCAATGGATCAAGGGTGTACGCGTACACGCCGGCGGTGGCGCCGTCGCGCCAGCCGAATTGAACCATCACATCAACGCCAATGGGGGTTTCGAGATTCGTTGGGTTGCCCTCATACTCGTCGTTGAGGTAGCCGGTGGCCGGATTGTTGTCCGTATCGAGGAGCCAATGGTAGTAGTATCGATTGGTCATACCGGCCGGCGTATCCTCTACCGAAGGCGCGAAAACACCGTACACCGTCATCGTCAGATTCAGGTTACCTTCGTCCATCCATGCCTCAATACGCTTGATGTCGCCGCTCGAATCGGCCATGTCGGACGGATCGTCCACGCCGGCGACCTGCCCGAGGGAGGTATCCAACGTCAGCTCAAATGACTCGATCCAATCACACTGCCATCCGTTGGAAGCGCCTTCCTGAAACGCGGACACCGCGATGATGTCGTCCGGCGTCAATCCTAAATCTTCCAGCGGGATGACCGCGTGAATCGTATCACCCTCAATCGTATATTCGTAGTCCTCAAACAGGGCGTCATCGTCTCCGGCCACTGGATCATAGGCGTACACGCCGTTGGTGGCGCCGTCGCGCCAGCCGAATTGAATAATCAGATCAGCACCAATGGGGGTTTCCAGGTTCGTTGGGTTGCCCTCATACTCAGAGTTGTTGAAGCCGGTGGCTGGATTGTTGTCCGTGTCGAGGCCCCAATGGTAGTAGTATCGATTGGTCATGCCTGCCGGCGTATCCTCTACCGAAGGCGCGAAAACACCGTACACCGTCATCGTCAGAT
>CAZTDF010000112.1:0-8010 GCA_964612465.1 uncultured Pirellulales bacterium | reverse complement strand
TCGCCGCTCGAATCGGCCATGTCGGACGGATCGTCCACGCCGGCGACCTGCCCGACGGCAATGCCCCCGTACCCGGTCATCATCCACCCGATGGCAAACGCCACAAGCCACAGGACGCGGGATGTTGGGATGACTGAAGGGGGCCTCTCCGGGCGTCGCGCGACTGATCGGAAATGGGACACCACGTGGGGTATCCCACTGTGGTTTGATACACGAGATGCTATAACAGACAATTTCTTACACATGATAGTTCTCCTTATAGAATAATTAAAATAATCACGCTTCGGCTACGCACCAAAAGCAATCGTTAAGAACTTATGCTGTAATGATACTTAACTCGTTTGGGGTAGTTTCTACTGCTCGACGCCGCCTCCTTCCTCAAAAAGCCCAATATGAGCGGCTGATATTACAGTGAAAATCTACAATAAGTTAAAAAATTCATCTGTCGTACAAGCATTAATTCAAGGATGCTAATAATCTCTTTTACCAGATTAGACACCTTCACGTCAAGGAAAATCTCAAGACAAGATACTATACTTTTACTCCGGCAAAACCTCTAAATCACTCATAAAACTATTTTATTCAGAAACATTCTCGATATTTCGATACAGCCGAATGTCATCGAAGAACATTTTCCCAGAGCCACCTGGAGTTTCCGTATTACCCCGGGTGCCGATACCTATCGCTATCCTGTCAACATCGTTCAGATCGATGCCCTTCTCGGCAAAGGTTTGCAGTGGGATGATCCACTCTATCCAGGCTCCAATCTGGGTAGCAGTCGGATTTTCATGTTCGACCACCACAGGTGTACCTGTTTTATCGGTTACCGCCACATACAGCGGATCCATGGAATTGGTCGAACTGCCATGGAACCGCAAAGACAGTTCGTTAACACCTTCATCTGTCCAGTCACGAGCTTCGCTTAATACCTTCTCCACTTCCGAATACATCGCGAAGCCCTGCTTATCGTTGTCGTAGGACACCGGCATTGATTGACTGCCATTGTGAACGATTAATTCTTCCGTGTAAGAAGGTGTGGTTTCGTCACCTACACCTGAACCGGTACCGTTACCGGCAAAAAATGGCGGATTCTCCTCTGTGCCGTAACCTAATCCGTCATGCCATGCGTACCATATCTGATTATCGCCGGCATTATAATCCTCAAAATCATCTATGGAAACAAAGTCGGCAGTAGTAAAACTCCAGAGTGGACCTTTCGTGGGATTACCAAGACTATCTACTTTGTCGATACGCCAGTAGTAAGTGGCATACCAGGAGAGTTTCCCAGGATCATAGCTCTCAGCACCCAGCTCCTTAGAGCCTTTGTATTCAGGTGAATTCTTATCGGCATTGCGCACTGCATCTTTGTTTTTGCCGAAGTACACCTCATGCGAAGCAGCACTATCAGCCGCAGTCCAACTAAGAATCGCCGTCATTTTCACATTAACAGCTCTATTAGATGGTTGTGGATTCCCGACGGCACCCGGAGTCGTAAAGCTCCAGATATCACCTTTATACGTATTGGCGGCATCAAACTCATCGACACGCCAGTAATAAACCTTACCTGATTCGAGCGGATCTGGGGTATAGGTCGTAGGACCCTGAGTGGATCCTCCGGTGGCGTCATTTACATCATCAAAATTGTCACCAAGATATACAGAATGCAATTTTGCACCGAAACCCCCTGTCCAGTTCAATGTTGTATTCGGATCCACAAATTCGGCGTTATCAGCAGGATAAGGATTATAAGCAGTCTTGGGCGGAATCGAAAAGCTCCAGACATCTCCTTTCCACGGACTGTTCGGATCGGCCTCGTTGACTTCATCGATTCGCCAATAGTAAGTCGTGCCGGGAACAAGACCATCCGGGAAAGCATACCCTGGAAATCCGGCAACATAAAAAATTTCATTCTGGTTGCCACGGTACGTGCCACCAGTACCGTTGTACACATCGTCATAATTATCGCCCATATACACATCGTGCGAGACTGCACTATCACCCACGTACCAGCCAAGAGTCACCCACGTATCGAATAGAATAGAACCATCAGCAGGGGTAGGACTAAAGGCAATCGGAGTACTGACCCCTTGCATAAGCTCCACAATCTCAGCCTGCGATAATGCCCGCTTGAATACGCAGAAATCATCAAGCAGGCCGTTAAATTGCCAACTGTCGTCAACGTCCCGTCCAATACGAGCGCCTCCACCCCAATTGCCCGCGGCTTTCACACCCGGAGGAGCTTCTACGAACTCGTTTCCATATTCTGCGACCAATTCCCCATCGATGTACATAGCCCCGCCTCCATACTCACCCGGAACTAATTCCCAGGTAAGTGCCATGTGGTGCCATGCATCGTACTCGACAGTTCCTTCGTATCCATTGATAATGTAGTTGTTATTGATGTCGCCGATATGGGCGTGGTATTGGCCATTGCGAATATAACCGCCGTGACACCACGAGTGCGGTGCTGCCAAAGCACTGAATATTGTCTGCGTACCGCCTGTATCCTCGGGTTTTACCCAATAGGCGAGGGTAAAAGCAATTGTCGGAATATCTTCGGCAGGAAAGTTAAGTCCGTTTAGGTCGAGGTAACTGCCGTTGCCGGTGACCTGGCAAGCTTCTGAGTCTCTTACACCAGTTCCAGCAACTCCACTAACATCATCGACCACCGTAGCGTCATTGCCCCTGCCGGATTTGTCGAGAACAACGAGGTTATTGTTAAAACCCTCGAAGTCATAGTATATGACCAGAGACGGATCCTCAACAGCAGAACCATTAACAGTTACACTCAGCACAAAAACAAAAGAAAATAGCCAAATCAAATTCCTGTACATAATAATCCTCCTTATTGAGTAGTTAAGATAATCATGCTTTGGCTACGAACCAAAAGCAATCGTTAAGGATTTATGATGTAATTACATTGTTTGTCCGGGGTAGTTTCTACGACTTTGTGCTGCCTCCTTCCTCGAAAAGCCCAATATAAGCGGCCGATCTCACAGCGAAAATCTCAAATAAGCTATAAATTTTTCGTCTGCCGTACGAACAGTAATTCAACGATGCCGATAATCTCTTTTACCAGATTAGACACTTTCGCGTCAAGGAAAATATCTGAACAAGTTGTCAGACTTTTTAATGTCTCCCCCAGCAAAACCTTCAAAGTCGATCACAAATCCTCTCTTTTGCTTTAAAAAAACCGGGGCCTATGCCAAACAGTTAGCATAGACCCCGAAACGATACTAATTGCAAACGCGCCATATCACATCTTATGGCAAAGCTTCCTATTCCGGCCGTGAACGATAAAGCCGGATATCGTCGAAATACATTTTGCCGGAACCTCCGGGCACTGTCATATTGCCCTGGGTTCCAAGGCCGATCGCAATCCTGTCCACATCTGTCAGGACGATGCCCTTCTCGGCGAATGCCTGCAGGGGGATAACCCACTCCGTCCAGGCATCAATCGTTGCCGCGGCCGGATCATCGTGGACCACTACGGCAGGTTGTCCTGCAGCGTTCGATACAGCTACATACATCGGCTCGGCGGCATTGCTGGCGATACCGATATCCTGGTTCGCCCACTGCCCGGTGACATTACCGGTAGTCGTGACATTGGAGAATACCGCCTGGCATGTCAAAGCAGCATCATGGCTTGTCACTGCAAGGCCGATATAGGCATTAGCGCTCATTGAGATATTGTCCGGCGTTCCCTGCATCTGCCAGGTAGAGCCATCAGCCGAATGGTAAGTTGAAAAGTTGCCGGACAAGTCTCGCTCTATCTTCACCCAGTACGGCGCGGTGATTCCGGCTGTCGTATCGCTGGCGCTCGTATCGCCGGTTACGTTGCGTCGCTGGAAGGACACTCCTGAACCGGGCGTTACTGCCATCATCGCATGTACGGAGTCCGCATTAAGCGATTCACGAATCATCACGCCGGCCTTGGCCCATGCGTTTGTGTTCTCCACGCTTTCGACTCTCGCGACAATCGAGCCGGCGCCGGTGAGCGTCCTGTAAGCAAAGTGGAACTCGTCGTGGTAACCTGTTCCGATTCCGCTGACGTCCCAGATATCTGTGCCGGAGCCGGTCATCGTGTAGGTGCCGACCGGGTCTTCGACAAAGCTGCCGACCGATCCCGGGTGACCTCTGAACCACAGCGACAATTCCTCAACGCCATCCTTGGTCCAGTCGCGAGGGTCCGTCAACGTGAGTTCTACTTCCGAATACTTCGAATAGCCCTGCTTGTTGTTGTCGTAGACAACCGGCATTGACTGACGGCCGCCGTTGACGATACTTTCCTCGGTATAAGAAGAGGAGGTTTCGTCGCCGACAGCGGCACCTGTGCCATTACCGGCGAAGTAATTCTCAGCACCAATCGCGCCATAGCCAAGGCCGTCATGCCAGGCATACCATATCTGGTTCTCGCCGGCATCATAGCTTTCAAAGTCGTCCACGAGGATATAGTCGGCTACCGTAAATCTCCAGATTCTGCCTTTGCTGATCGAGCCGTCGGTATTGTACTCGTCGATTCGCCAGTAGTACGGCCCGCCGCCCCATTCGATACCTTCGGGGGGAGCATAGCTCGTACCGCTCTGGCGGCCTCGATAGATGTCGGCTGTAGATGTATCAGCATCAGCGACAGCGCCCATATCGGTGCCGAAATACACATCGTGCTGCGAAACGCTGTCTCCCGGCGACCAGCTAAGGGGCATAGCCTCGTCAACACCCGGCGTTGCTCCGTTGGCCGGACTCGGACTCCAGGCAACGAACAGGTCGCCACGCATAATCTTCTGAATCTCATCCTGCGTCAGCGCCCTGTTGTAAATGCGCACATCATCGATGGTGCCGTTGAAATATTCATCGTTGTCCCAGCCCATCGCTCCTATTGAAATCATCCTGGTGGTATTATAATTATCGTCATTTCTGTTTGTGTCTGAATTCTTTAATTCACCGTCCAGATATATTTTATGGCCGGTCGCTGAGTCTTTAGTCCCGGCAACCATGTGCCAATCACGCGAAGACCAAACAGTTTTACCCATACCCAATGAGTGGAAACCGGGTGCGGTATCATAGTAGTGTAATGCAAGGTCTCCATCTACGCCGACCTCGTCCTCTACGCCGAAAACAAGGTCGCTTCTCGAACCGATACACAGCAGATACTGGGCATCACTATCGCCGTTTATGTTCTCACCGACCCTGAACCAGGCAGTGTAAGTATAATTGTCGGGTATATACAATTCGGCCGGGGTACCCAGATCGACATAATCATTGCTACCGTCGAATTGCAGCGCACCTCCGTCGTTACCTTCAACCCATATCGGGCCGTTTGCCAGCGTTCCGTGGTTATCGTGGCCGGACCAGTCGAGCACAATATCACCCATGCCCTCGTCAAGCTTCCACCAGCCGACAAGATTGGGATCGGTAATGGGTATTTCGGACCGGGTGCTGAAGCTCCAGACATCGCCTGTATGCGTGACGGCGCCATCGAACTGATCGACACGCCAGTAGTAAGTCTTATCTAATTCAAGTGGATCTGTCGTATAATATGCAGTTCCCTGCTGCGAGCCTCCGGTGGCATTCGCTACGGTATCGAAGTCGTCGCCGAAGTAGACGATATGTAATTTCGTGCCGAAACCCGCCGTCCAGCTCAAAGTGGTTGCATCGGCGGCTAAAAATCCGCTGCCGTCGGCAGGAACAGGATCATACGCCTTTTTGGGCGGAACCGTAAAGCTCCAGACGGGGCCTTTCCACGGACTGTTCGGGTCAGCATCGTTGACTTCATCAATTCGCCAGTAGTAAGTCGTCCCCGGAATCAGACCATCCGGAAAAGAGAAACCGATAAAACCCGCAACGAAGTACGTCAAGTCCAGGTCCTGGTTGACCTGGAATGTATCGCCTGTACCTTCGTTCACATCGTCAAAATTATCGCCCATATATACATCATGTGAAACCGCAAAATCTCCCGCCTTCCAGCCGAGGGTTACCCACGTATCGGCATAAAGGGTACCATCCTCCGGAGTGGGCCCGAGGGCATAAGGATATCCTTTGCCGCCTTCCATAGCAGCCAGAATCTCGGACTCCGTCAGCACGTGATCATAAACGCGTACTTCATCAAGCAGCCCGTCGAAGAATTCAAGTACCCCGGTTCCTCCAAGACCTACGGAATATATTCCGGTCGCCGGATTAGCAGGACCGTTGCCGCTGATTGTCTCTTCGAGAATGCCATTGACATATATCTGTAATTCAGTTCCGTCTTCATTAAACGTGGCAGCTAAATGAGTCCATTCACCGATTGGAACTCCCACCGAGCTTGTGTAATCAAGTATACCCAGTGTTGTGAATTTAATCACGTCACTTATATCAATACCAAACTTCCAACCATTATTGTCATCTCCTGCTGCAGTGCCCACGGGATCCCGACCAGCACCAAAAATCATATCATACGTGCCCTCGCTGGAACGATTAATCCATCCGGTAACTGTGAAATTACTGTTCAAAGTGGCAAAGTAATCACCAGCTCCTAATCCGATATTAACATAATCGTCTCCGTCGAATTCAAGCGCATTGCCGCTCCTGCCGGTCACCCACTGCGGATCACCTTCAAGGGTACCATCGTGGCCATTGCCGCTCGAATCGTAGGCCATGGCTCCCGAGCCCTCATCGAACTTCCAGTACCCTAAAAGTTCGGCCCAGGCGTTGCCTGCTGTGCCCAGCACAACAATAAAAGTTAATAAGCAAATTAATTTCCTGCACATGATAATCCTCCTGTCATAAAAATTAAGATTAAATGGTTCATAATGATTGCTCAGTTCATCACACTAAATGTCTGACCAGAATAACTTGCTTCGATTTGACGCTACCTCCTTCCTTAGAAGGAGCGGTTCGCAAACCGCCCTTACTACTGTATTGTCGTAAAGCAGAAATCTCTTAGATACGTGCCGACAAAGGTACACGTTTCGACAATATTAGCTTATACCACATTACCCAGCTTCCGGTCAAGGAAAATTTCAGGCCGGGATTATGCAATTTACTAATGCGGGAGCGTAAAAACAATCTTTTTTGAGGCTTTTTTCGTTTCATATAGTTGATCTACATATGTAGAAATATCAGAATCGCATCATAATATTAACGCCAACTTCGAAGGTCTCGTTTTCAGGTTCATAACCGGCGACACCATCTTCAATTATCTCAACTTCCGAATCGTCAATTACCCAAAGCCTGACAAACGGTTCGAATGCCATGTTCCCACGTCTTATAAATCTCATCGAGGCGCGCAAGCCCCATCCTTTGTTCTGTTTGTTTTCTACATCAGATAAACCTAAACCAGCATCACTGAGATGTGATTTTTGCAATCCTTTCAGTAAACAGTCGAACTCGAATGTTAAACCGGTAGTCCAGCCATCCGCGTTTTCCAGCCCCGTCCCGGTTATCCCTATTGGAATATAATAATAATTCGATTCTCTCTCATATCCGCCGGAGAATTTTGACATGTCGTCATTGAGGTACCTGTAACCAAAACCGGTGTACAAAACGCCTTCGCCGGTCTTGCTCATAGAACTAAATCCGATCAGAGGTCTCAACTCCATTGTGTGGTCGTCAATATCGTTGATTGTCAGGGGCTCACCTCCCCACGTCTGCCCATCATAGTCCACTGTGCCCACAGCGAACCGACCTTCGGCACGAAGTATCAGGCCTTTGCCATCTAACGAATCTTGCTCACCGGATTCAGAGACCCATTCACGAAAGGTATACGCGCCGGTTACTCCGTAGAATATACCTTCCTCTTCCATAATGGTTTCATCCTGGTCGAAATTCGACCTCGTTTCCTCGTAATTGAAGTAATACAATTCAGGACCCACTTCGAAAGAATGCCGCTTTGGAGTCTGTCCGATCACTTTCGCATCGGTTGGTGTTGAAGTGGTGTTAATGTCCTTATTTACACTCGTACAGCCTACGACAACAAGCAAGACAATGGTGAGAGCCAACAATGTAATTCTTCTCATAAGCTTACTCCTACTT
>CAZTDF010000111.1:0-14956 GCA_964612465.1 uncultured Pirellulales bacterium | reverse complement strand
TGTGACATTTCAGAAGGAGCCGCTTCGCGGAACTGTTTAATTAGACCCCTCGGCTACGCTCGGGGTGACGAGGAATCTGGCCAAAAATATTTAAATGTGTATGGTTCGTTTTAGAGTAAATCTCATGTTTCTTAGTGGATGAAATGTTCTGTTCTTATGCTCGTGATTTGTTCGAAATTGTTTGCTCGGGTGTAGAATCCTTATTTAGCATATCAGCAACAACGGTAAAGAAATAATTGCGCCGGAGATTGCCGCGGCCCGATGAAGCAGGCCTCGCAATGACGGAAAAAGAGCTATTAGAAGAACGGATTGTGAGCTTTTTCGGCGGCGATTGTTGTTGCCGGGCCGTGGCCGGGGTAGACTTGTGTTTCTTCGGGGAGGGTGAAAAGCTTTTCTCTGACGCTTGCCAGCAGTTGTGACATGCTGCCGCCGGGGAAGTCAGTCCGGCCGATTGAGTCGGCAAAAAGCGTGTCGCCGACAAAGGCGACGCCGTCTTCTTTCGAATACAAGCTGATGCCGCCAGGAGTGTGGCCGGGAGTGTGGAGCACGAGCAGTTTCACGCCGGCCAGGTCGATTATTTCTCCCTCCTTTAAGGACGCATCTTCCGCCTCGGTGACAAACGCTGAGCCGGTCATGGCGGATAGATTTATGCTCGGCTCGGTGAGCATTTCGGCGTCGAGATTGTGAATGTAAACCTTGATTTCGGGAAACCGGCTCCGCAACACTGCCAGACCTGCGATATGGTCGATGTGGCCGTGAGTCAGAAGCACGGCGACCGGATTTATTTTTTGCTCATCGAGGAATTCGAGCAAATCACCGGCTTCGAGGCCGGGATCGATGACAAGGCAGTCCTGAGCGGCATCATTTTCACGCAGTCCTAGGGACTCCTTACGGAGAACATAGCAGTTGGTCTCATAGTCGCCCAAAATCAGATAGTCTATTTTCATTTAACGGCTTCCTTAAAAAGCGGACAGGTTAACAAAAATGGCATTTGAAGTCAATACCTTTAAGCTTGACCGGCAGGAGGAAGTTTGTTAGTGTGCCGAAATTGTAATTAATTGCTGATAAGCGTATGAAGCATGGATTCTTGCCTCGTCTTAAGCTCGGCATGAAGTTATTCTTCATCCTGAGCGCAGTCGAAGGGTCGAGCTTCATATTGTGGAGAAAGTTATCGAATGAAGGCTTTTTGGCGTGTATTTGAGTATATCTGGCCTCAATGGCCCCGGCTGGTTGTGATTTTTGTCAGTGCGATTTTGATAAGCATTCTGTTTTCACTGAGCTTTATGACAATCATACCGCTGCTGAAGGTGATGATGGGCGAAGAAGGTCTGCACGGTTGGGCCGACCGCAAGGTTTGCGAGCAGCGATACGGCATAAAGTTTTATATGCCGGACAGAATAGACTTTGCCGATCCGAACAAGCTTGATATTGCTTATTATTTGATTGTAACAAAAGTCGAACCGGACGGTTATGCGGACGCCGCAGGACTGCGCGAGCAGGATTGGATTGTTGGGACCGGAAGTTCCGTTACCGGAGAAGGAGCGGATAAAATCGTCGCAACCAGGCTGCTCGAAGAACTTGCCAAGGCCGGCAGCAGCGAGAAAATACCTGTCCGTTATAAGCGGTTCGATCAGAGGGGGGCTTCTGAACTGCAGGATGCCATGTTAGACAGCGGGCGCAGACCCTTTTATCTTGATTCCGTGCAGGGATTGCTGAGTCTTCTGCCGCGAGAGCAAACTCCGGAGAATAAGACGCGGGCGGTGAGTATGATTATAATTTTAATGGGGATTTTTACCGTTATACGATGCACGGCGAGATATTATCAGCAGTACACTGCGGAAAAAGTTGTCCAGACGGCAGTTGTAAATCTGCGTAAAGATGTCTTTTCGCACGTACTTAATATGCCTGTCCGATTTTTTGAAAGCGAACATCCCAGTGATACAGTCAGCAGGCTGGTTCGAGATACGGGACAGCTCGCTACCGGCACGAAGGCCATGTTCGGCAAGGCTCTTTTAGAGCCGATGAAAGCCATGGCGTTGATTGCCGGTGCGATGATAATAGACCTTAAGCTGACGGTCATATTTCTTTGCTCTGCGCCCTTTGTCATGGTTGTGATCGGGCAGCTCGGCAGGAAGATTAAGCGAGCCACGAGGAAGTCGCTTATGAGCTGGTCTCTGATGCTGGCCAAGCTTAAAGAGTCTTTAACCGCGATAAAGATTGTCAAGGTTTACAACCGGCAGGAGTATGAGAATGCCAATTTTGACGTTATAAATAAAGGATTGTTAAAGCAATTATTCCGGATAGCGAAGATCGATGCCGCGACGAGCCCTATTATGGAAGTCCTCGGAATGGTGGCTGGAGGTGCTGCGCTGCTGTTCGGAGCGCATTGGGTGGCAAGGCAGGAAATTGAAGCGGCCGAGTTTATTACACTGGTTGCACTTTTAGGAACTGCGGCCGAGTCTATTCGCAAGAGCAGTGACATCTGGAACAAGGTCCAGCAGGCCAACGCCGCCGCCGAGCGGGTATATGCGATTATCGACCTCGATTGTGAAACCGAGAGTCCCGCCGCACACGAGCTTGGGCCTTTGAAATACAAGATCGAATTTAAGGATATTGTATTTACGTATCCCGGTTCCGAGATACCTGCATTAAAACAAGTCAATCTCTCGGTGGAGGCGGGACATAATGTTGCGCTGGTAGGGCCGAACGGCTCGGGTAAAACGACGCTGGCAAATTTAATACCGAGATTTTATGACCCGGATTCCGGCCGGATTCTGATAGATGGAAAGGATATTCGCGAGGCGAAACTTCATAGCCTGCGAAGCCAGGTCGGAATGGTTACGCAGAATGTTATTACGTTCAACGATACGATCGCGGCAAATATCGCTTATGGCAAACCCGGCGCGACCAGGGAAGAAATAATCGCCGCCGCCAGGCGTTCGTTTGCTCATGAGTTTATAGAACCGCTGCCGAAAGGCTATGATACGATGATCGGCGAAGAGAATACCGGCCTGAGCGGCGGGCAGTTCCAGAGAATCGTTATCGCCAGAGCGATTCTGAAGAATCCGGCAATTCTGATTTTTGACGAGGCTACAAGCCAGGTCGATGCCGACAGCGAAGCTAAAATTCATAACGCTATCGAGGAAATTATGCAGGATAGGACCTGTTTTATTATTGCCCACAGATTCAGCACCGTTATTACAGCGGACGTAATAGTAGTCATGGATGACGGACAAATTGTGGCTCAGGGCCAGCACAATGAGTTGATGAACACCTGTCCATTGTATCAAAGCCTGTATGAAACCCAGTTGGTCAAAGCATAGTATGGCAATATCGACAACGGGCCAGGCTGCATAATAGAAGCACTATTGTTCGGCTGTGTCTTACGAGCCGGGATTTTTTGGTTGGACGGCATTTAAAATTCGTACTTTGATTCATAGGAAGATGTTTATCTTGCCGATTAAGTTAGGTAATGTTAGCTAAATATGTGGGACTGAACATTTTGAACTTAAATTGTAGTTTTTCTAATTGATTTTTTATTAACGTAAGATCCTTTACGTTTTGGGGAAATGAAGCTATGCCTGAGCTTTTACGACAAAAAAAAGCACACGAACTTTTCAAGCGGTACCAGGGCAATCCAATTATGACGCCGGAAAATTGGCCCTATCCGACAAACGCGGTCTTCAATCCCGCGGCAGCCAGGTTAAATGACGAAACGCTGCTGTTGATTCGCGTCGAGGATATGCGGGGCTTTTCGCATTTGACGGTCGCTCGTAGTGCAGATGGATTTACAAACTGGCAGATTGACGCTACGCCGACTCTCGAAGCCGACCAAAGCTCCCGTGAGGAAAGGTGGGGGCTTGAAGATCCTCGCATTGTCTGGCTTGAGGAGCAAAAGCAATTCGCCGTTACCTATGTTTCTTTCAGCGAGGGCGGCCCGGTTGTTTCGCTGGCGATTACCAAGAATTTCAAGACGTTTGCCCGTCTGGGTTCCCTGCTGCCGCCGGAGGACAAGGATGCCTGCCTGTTTCCTCGCAGGTTTAACGGGCGATTCGCACTGATTCACCGGCCGATTGTCCGGGGTGAAGCTCACATGTGGATCAGCTTCTCGCCGGACCTGAAACACTGGGGCGATCACAGGCCGTTGATTATGACCAGGACGGCCTATTGGGATTGTCACAGAGTCGGACTGGCCTGCCAGCCTATTGAAACACCGGAAGGCTGGATGTTATTTTACCACGGCGTCCGCAGTACGACGGCGGGAGCAATATACCGGGTCGGCCTGGCCCTTCTGGATCTGAACTCACCATGGAAAGTCCTGCGTCGAGGTGCTGAATGGGTCCTCGGGCCAAGCGCAATTTACGAGCGTATCGGCGACGTCAGCGACGTGGTATTCCCCAACGGCGCTACCGTCCACAAGGAAACCGATCAGATTAATCTATATTATGGGGCAGCCGACAGCACCGTCGCTGTAGCGACAGCTAAAATAAGCGATTGTATCAAATATATCATGTCCAGCCCGAAAGTAGACGAATAAGAAGTTCAGCTTTCAGTGTGCTTCGTGCTGCGTGGAACACAGAACATAGTTCGGGTGGCATCCTCAAGCTCAGCTTGGGGATGGTTTTTTCATAGGGGGACCATGTCCAAAGGCTGCGCCTTTGAGCCTGCCACCAACTGTAATTTGATATGATGAAATAGCAATCATTTCTGCCGGTGTATCCGATGATACATATTATTCGTGACGCAGAGCGACGATAGGATCTACTTTGGCGGCATGAATTGCCGGATACAGCCCGAACAGGATGCCGATGGTCATACTGATCAGTAGAGGCAGGATTATTCCTTTCCATGTGAGAATCGTGGTCATACCCGAGAAGTGTGTAATCAGACTGGGTATCACCGCGCCTATCCCTAAACCGACGAGCCCTCCGGTCGTTGAGAGCACAACCGTTTCGACGAGGAATTGATAGATGATCTGCCGTTGCTTGGCCCCGATGGCTCGGCGAATACCGATCTCGCGGGTCCGCTCGGTGACGGAGGCCAGCATGATATTCATGATGCCGATGCCGCCGACCAGCAGGCTGATGCACGCGATGGAGCCCAGTACGATGCTCGAACGGCGCTCGGCGGCCTCGGCCTGGCGCAGCAGAGCCAGAGGCACGCTCACGGTGTAGTCCTTCTTCTTGTGGAACTTCTCGATCATACGCTCGATTGCCCTGGCGGTCGATTCCACGTTTTCGATTTGATCTATCTGAACAATTATCTGATGCAGCTCGACCCGCTCCATAGAGCGAGCGCCCGACGAGGACAACGTGATCACGTCTCCAAAGTACTGGCGGGCTATGGACAGCGGGATATATGCGTCCACCTGCTCATCGGGCATCTGGATATCACCCGACTTACCGCCTTCGCTTTTGATGATACCGACGATCTCAAAGTAGTTACCGCCGATCCGTACCCATTCGCCGATGCTGTGTTTGGTAGCCAGAAGTTTTCTGGCGCCGAATTCTGTGAGAACAACCGCGGGAGTCGGATTTTCCTCGTTGACGAATAAGAGGACGCGTCCGGCCAGGGTTTCCCGACTGACCAAATCGAACCACGTCGGCGTAGTACCCACAACGCGGACCTCAAGGCTTCGTTCGCCAAGCCGGCCTTTCTGACGCAGCAGTTTCGCAGGAGCGGTCCGCTCGACATGTTCGAGACTCTCGGCCATTCGCAAATGATCCTCGTATGTCAATCCGTACACTTTCATGTTTATTAAAGATCGATTCGAACTGGTGGTTTCGTCCTCGACCGCTTTGGCGGATGAAATAATGATATTATTGCTTCCGAGCTTACGGATTTGCTCCAGGGCCTCCCGACCGGCGCCTTCTCCGACCGAAAGCATGGCAACCACGCTGCCGACGCCGAATACAACGCCGAGCATTGTCAAAAACGACCTGAGCTTGTGGAGCAGCAGGTTCTCCAGGCCCGACCGGATGTTCCTTATCATTTTGACCCCATTGAAGGTCATTTCTGCTGGTCCCCTCCAAATTTCTCCTGGAAGAATTTCATCCTCTCTTGCATGGACATATTTTTAAGTCTCTCCTTTTCCTCCTCGGATATGTTCTTCATCATCTCCATTGTCTTTTCCATTTGCTTCTTCATCTGCTCCTGCTGCTGCGGGGTCAGATTAGGCATTCCCTGCGGCATCTGCCCCGGCCCCGGCGGTAAAGTCGGAAAGCCCCGGGTCTGCACCGGTGGCGCAACCTGCGGCCCGGCACCCGTCGGAGCACTACTTTTACCGTCGAGGCGGTCGCGAACCTGCTGATCGATGGTGTCGGTCTTTGAGACAGCCTCATTCGGTTCGCCGCCGGCCGGCTCTTCGTCAACAGAAGGAGGTTTTAAGGGCGGATCGAGCAAGACGACTTCTCCTTCCTTCAAACCGCTAATAATCCGGATCATCCGGTTGTTGTCCATGCCTATCTCGACTATACGCGGCACAACCGAATCACCTTTGGGGATATAGACCATCGTGTCTTCCGCAACCCGCGTCACGGCCTGAACGGGCACATAGACCGCATCGTCATATTTCTCTACTATGATCTCCGTCCGGCAGGTTGTTCCCGGGCGAAGCGCCGGGTCGTCCGTATCGAGGTTGATTTGTGTTTTGAAAACCTTCAGATCGGGATTGAGGAAAATGCCTGCTGAATCAGGAAGCGGTGCGACCATAGCCACTGTTCCCAGGAATTTCTTGCCGGGCAGCGTCTCAACTGTGACAATGGCGGGCTGTCCGATCCGCACTTTCGCTAAGCTCGTTTCGTGTACACTCACTTCCGCCATTGTCGAGGCGTCTGTAGGCAGGTAGATTAGCTCCTGGCGTTCGAACACCTGCTGGCCCTCCGTTAAGGGCTCCTTTAACATGCTCGCAAGGCCGCTCTTGGTGCTTGTGGCATAAACAACCAGACCGTCGCAGGGAGCGAGAATGGTCGTTTTTTTGAGTTGATCCTCGATCTTCATAAGCTTTGCCTGTTGCCGGGTGTACTCGGCTTCCTTGGCTTTCAGGTCGGCCCCGGCCTGCCTCTTGTCGGCATCGGCTTTTCGCTTGGCACGATCCAGGGCCGATACCGCCTGCTGCACATCGCTCTGGAACTGCCGGATCTGCCGAGGGTAAGTGAAATCCTGCAGGAGCTTAAGGTCGGCTACTGCAAGATCATATTCCAGTCTCCTGCGTTTGACCGTAAGCTCATCGGCGGTCCGCTCGGTCTCGGAGAGATACTTTTCCTCATAGAGTCTGTTCGACCACTCCAGTGTCTGCTCGGAGCGCTCCAGTTCCTCCTTGGCAAGGGTAATCCTCTTGTTCGCTTCGTTGACGTCCTTGGGATACTGGCCCAGTTCGTACTTCTTCAGGTCCTGCCTTGCGAACTCCAGGGCCAGTTCTGCCTGATTGACATCACTTATAGCCTGGCTTGTAACGATGGCAAGATTTTCCTTGGCGTTGATATACGTAGCCTCGGTATTCTGAACACTAATCTCCTGATTGATCTTGCCGTCCTGCAGCGAGCTGGCATCCAGCTCGACGAGCAGGTCTCCTTCTTTTACCCGGGTGCCTTCGGAGACAAGGCTTATGATGGATGTCCGGCCTTCGACCTCGTTTTTTATGATGCGCTGGTCACGGGCCTTGATGGTGCCCGATTCGACGACGCTGATAGTCAGAGGCCCTCGTTTGGCCTTAAAGGTCGGAACATCGCGCCCCGCTGATTTGCCGCCCCGGAATGCCGTGAGCCAGATAATGCCGGCGCCGAGCAATACGATAATTAAAAGAGTGCCGAGCAATCCTCTCCTGCGGAGTATGAAGCTATTGTTGTTCACACTATCATTTTGAAGTGCCATATTTGATTTCCTTGATAAATCCCCTTCGCATCCACGTCGGCCTGTTCTTCGTTAATCGAGGCAACCTCACCGCCGCAGGAAGTTGCGCATGTTTTAAGACGGAGCAAATATTTCTAAAAGGCAATTTATTGTTTTCACATAGGAAACGTTTCGCTCATTCATTGAAGCTGAACCGGAGTTTGCTGGAGATGGTCAATCGCGAATTTTGCTCGCACTTTCTCAAGCATTTGTGCCTTCCTTTGAATTCTCCATGTGAGCACCGCGATGGGTTCTCTTTTTCTGTCTTTGAAGGTTATTATAATCCTTCCGAATCCCATGAGCCGTTCGAGGAAATCGCTCGTATCGATACGGCTGTTATAATCCTCTCTGCCTATTTGTTCACCTGATTCGGTCGGGCCTTCCTGCAGGTTCATATAGTTGGGTGTTATTGTCATATAGTAGAAAAGTCCCTTGAGCCAGGAAATCAGAATTGTAAACATGCCGATTACGCCGACAAGAAGATAGCCGGTGGCGTTGACGCTCAAAGCAAGGTGTTTGAAAAGCTTCAGGAAACCGACGACCCAGCCGAGCAGGTGCAGCCATAACAAGAAACAGCCTAAGCTTACCAGGGTTATAATAAGTATTTTGATGCTGACGCTGTATTCCTCCACAAGGAAATTCAGAAAGAATATTGTCAGCCAGATGCTGCCTATAACAATCCCGGGGATCGAGCCGAAGAACCATAAGTCGATTTCGTTTAAGTACATCAGCACAGCAGCAAGCAGTGACGCAACGATGGTGGGGGTGTAGAGAACTTTTGGCGTCCAGTTGAAGATAATCAGCCAGTCATTGACGTCAGGGTCCAGTTTCATCACCTTCTGCATTCTCAATCTGGTTCTGAGGGTCTTTCGAAGGAGCAGCCATGCCCCGACTGCTGCTGCGATCAGGCCTATGGCGATATATATGGCTATCATTTTATTTGACAGCCATTCGATTTCGGATGGTTTGCCGAGCAGGAAATAAGTGAGAATCAATAAGATAACTATCAGTCCGACGAGGCCTGAAACCCAGAAGATGATTTTCCTTTTTGCGCTTTTGGAATCATTCTTCTCGTCAACATTTTTGTTATCTTCGACTTTCTGTTCTTCCATGATATGCACTTTCAAAAATGAGCCTTGAGCCGCGAAAAATTAAAATCAGGCACATACTACTGTATATTGTCCGGAAGCACAATAGGTTCCCATCTTACTTTTGCGGCCCCGAGCAGTGTGCCGGTGGCGTAGGCCAAATCGACAAGCGCTATCTGGTACTCGGCCAATGCCAGAATTTCGGCTCTTTGAGACTCGGCAAAAGTTGCCTGCGCCTGAAGTACGTCGGTAGATGTCCCCAGGCCGAGCTCAAACTGGCGTTTTTCAGCCTCGAACAGCCGGCTGTCAAGGATCGTGCTTTGCCTGCTGGCCAGAACACGCTGCCAGTTCGCCTCAAGCTGGTCGATAGCATTAAGCACCTCAAGTTCAATAAGTGCTTCGCGACTATCCCGGCTGGCCAACCGCTGCCTGCGCTGGTAGTAGGCCTGCCTAAGCTGACTTTTTGCCGCCTCATTTCCCAGCGGCACCGACAGTTGCAGCCCGACTCGATGATCCTCAAATCTCTTATCGAAAAGCAAATCAAATGAATCGTCTCTCGTACCACCCAGGCCGTTCACATTATACTTATAATCCATCGTGACCAAAGGCAGCGACTGGTTCCGCATATAATCGACAGTGGCGAAATCTTCAGCGATTTGCAGCTCCAGCTCGAGCATTTCCATACGATTGTTCATGGCTGTTGCCAGCAATCGGTGCTTTTCCAGCTCATAACGGACAGGATCCGGCTCGGTCGCGGGTATCACCACCGTAGGTGCTTGCATGTCCAGGCCCGCCTTATTAAGCGTTCGCTTGAGGTCACGTTCTCGATCGCGCACGCTGTTTTCAGCTAAAATAATAGCCTCAAGCTGCTGTGCGACTCCGGCCTCGGTTCGGGTAATCTCTATCTGCGGTTTGTCGCCTGCAGCCACAAAACGACCGGCTTGTTCGTATAGGGCTTTGGCCAGCTCATACTGTTTTTTCCGCACATCCAATTCCCTCATGGCCGCATAAAGTCGCCAATACACACGATCCACATCGGCGATAATTCGTATAACTTCGAGTTTTGTTCTGGCGTCGATTATTTGCCGCTCATACTCGGCGATACGAATCGCATAGGTACTAGCGCGCTTGCCGGCGTCTCGAAGCAGCGGCTGACTGATCGAAACTGACATATCCGAGCTATAAGATGGATCGAATACCGAGTAGAACGAGCCTGTTTTGGCACGGCTGTCGGCTAAGTCAAAGTTTACTGTGCCACCGGTTCGCAAAGGGATCTGAACACCAAGACCGGTACTGGTATAATCGACTTGCGAGCCTGAAATTTCATCAAGAAACGAAGCCGATGGGGTATCCGTCTTTGAAAATGTCAGATTAGAGTAGAACGCCGCCTCGAACTGGGCCTCCTGCTGGCTGACCTTTTCGGCGGCAACAGCAGGATTGATAAGCTGCACTTTCAGGTCAAGGTTATTCTCCAGCGTAAGTGCCCGGCATTGCTCCAGCGTAAGCTCAAGCTCTTTTGGCGGCACTACATTGGCATCCGCCGGGGCTTTTTCTTCTTCGGCAGCCTCCTGCAGTGCAAGTGTTTCTATCTGCCGGATCTTTTCAGGGGCAATCCTGGTTTGGTAAGAATTTCCATCACCGGACAACTGTTCGCAGCCGGTTAATACGAATAGTCCCAATCCGGTAAATACCGCATGCCGGAACCATTTTAAAAAAAATTTGTTATTCATGTCTAAGAGCCTCAATAGGATCGAGCCTGGCAGCTTTAACTGCCGGGAACATTCCAAAAAATATGCCAACGGCACCGGAAAAACCGAACGAAATGCCTATCGACCAAAGGGGAATATATGCCATGTCGAGTTCAACTTTCGGGATATTGGCTATGCCCGTAGTCAGAAGCTGGCCGAATCCGATTCCGACAAGACCGCCGACAAAGCATAAGACTACGGACTCGATCAGGAACTGGGTTAGAATCGCGCTTTTTTTCGCTCCCACCGCCTTGCGAAGTCCTATTTCCCTGGTTCGTTCGGATACGGTGACAAGCATGATATTCATAATGCCGACACCGCCGACCAGAAGGGAAATCCCAACAATCCCACCGGCCACCATGGTGACTATAATTGCTATTTTATTGAACATTTCCAGTATGTTTTTAAGTGATTGCACCTCAAACGTGTCCGGTTCGCCGGGCTTTATATTCCGTGTGCGCCGGAGAAAGAAACTTATCTCCGCCCGGGCATCATCCGAAACTTCGGCGGACTTGCTTTCGGCAAGGACCCCGATGTACAGGTACCGACTCAGCTTGAAGCTGGTCTTGAACGGAATAAATATCTCGGAACGCTCCTGGTCACCTCCCCCGAATAAAGATTCCGGTCGAGCTTCGAGCACGCCGACAATATAAAATGTATTGTGACCTATGAAAATCGGCTGGCCTATGCAGTCACGGTCAAGGCGAAGGTCATTGCGCAGCTTTGGATCAATCAGACAAACCTGCCGCGCCTGCATTTCGTCGATAACCGAAAGTGGCCTTCCGATTGTAACCGGGCGGCTTTCGATTTTATGGCAGGCCGGCTCGATACCGCGAATACTTACATTTTCCACCGACCGCTCACGGAAGCTGACAGTACGCCCTCCGGCCCAGGTCTGGCGGCCAAATCGCTTTACTGAAGGGCAGTGTTCGAGCATACCGTCAAAATGTTCCGGCAGAAATCGTATGCTCCACCACGGAGCATGCTGCAGAGGTCCCGTATCGGGACGTTTGGGTTGAATGAATATGGTATTGCTTCCCAGGGTTTCTACCTGGGTCAGGATCTTGGCTTTCAGGCCGCTCAAAGCGGCAATAACCGCGGTAACTGAGGCGACACCGATGACGATTCCGATAGTAGTGAGTATCGACCTGGTTTTGTTCGCCCAGATTTGGCCAAGCGAAAGATAGACACTCTGATAAAAAAGGCGAATAAAGGCCATTAGCGCTCGCAGCACAGCTCTCATGACAATCCTCCTTGTTTGTCATTTTGCTTTTTGGCCTTATCTGCCTGATTCCGATTGCTTTGCGTATCGCTGTCAACGCGACCATCTTTCATGTGAATGATTCGCTCGGCGTGATGGGCAATATGTTCCTCGTGCGTGACGATGATAATGGTCTGGCCTTCATGGTGAAGCCGGTCGAACAGTTTCATAATGCCTTCGCTTGTTTTGCTGTCGAGATTGCCTGTCGGCTCGTCCGCCAGCAGAATACTTGGCTCACAAACAAGTGCTCTGGCGATAGCTACGCGTTGCTTTTCACCTCCCGAGAGCTGATTCGGCTTGTGCTTAATCCGGTCGCTCAGTCCAACTCTCTCAAGCACGTTTTTGGCTTGTTTGCGTCGGGACCACCAGCCGTTTTTTGAATAAATAAGCGGCATCTCAACATTCTTAAGCGCGGATAGCTGACCGAGCAGCTCGAACGACTGAAAGACAAATCCGATTCGCTCATTACGGATGCGGGCCAGCGCCGCGTCACTCAGGCTCGTCGTGTCCTGCCCATCCAGTCCATAGTATCCGGATGTGGCCCTGTCCAGACATCCCAGGACGTTCATCAGCGTGCTCTTGCCTGAGCCGGAGGCCCCCATTACAGCGACATATTCGTTCTCGTTCAGCTCCAGACTGATACCGTCAAGTGCATGTATAGATTCCACGCCGACTTTATAAACCCGTGTGACATCCTGTAGTTTAATTACGGATTTATCATTACGGGGTCGAATTACCGGTTTATCAGCTTCGGCTGCTATCATTGGCATCGTCTGCAGTTTCTTCTTTAGCTTCAGCTTTAACGTCTTTTCTCTTTGCTTGGGCTTCACGCTCATCCTGTATTATCTGATCGTGCTTAATACTTTCGAGTACTTTATACGGACCGACTACTATTTTGTCTTCTTCTGTTATGCCTGATTTTATTATGGTGTTGGTCAGGTTGCTCTGGTCGATTTGAACCGGCGTGACGACGGCCTTGCCGTCAATATAGCGGTAAACCACCGTTGCGTATGTCTTGGTTTTATCGACCTGGGCGGAATTCTCGCGAATCTTCAGAGGCAGATCATCGATAGCCACACCCAGCACGGCCTGACTCGGCAGATTGAGCACATCTTCGTGCTTTATGGTCTCGATATCCACATGGGCTGTCAGGCCCGAATACAATTTCTTCACATCACCCTGCAGCAGTATCTCGGTCCTGAAGTATTTCGTGCCGGTCGACGATATTCTGTGTGTCAATGCAATCGAATCGATGAATCCGTTGAATTCCTCGTCGGGAAAGGCCTGTACGTGGACCGTAGCCTTTTGACCCAATGCCAATTTGCCTACGTCGGCTTCATCCACCTGCGCGACAAGCAGCATTGTAGAGAGGTCCGCCACTTCCATAATCACGGTACCCGGATTATTCATCGTCCCCATGATAACCATCTCTCCCACCTCGGCTTCGAGCCGTGTCACCACGCCGTCGATGGGTGAAGATATCGTCATATGGCTGAGAGCTTCCTTCGCCTGTTCGATCCCGGCATCGGCGACCTCGAGGTTATGTTGTAACACCACCAAATTCAGATTCACCGATTCCAGCGTGTATTTGGCGGCCTCATACTGTGACTTGAGCTCGTCATATTTAGACTGTGCCTGGTCGAAAGTAGCCTGAGCGATGTCCTTTGATTCGAGCAGTCCTTTCTGGCGTGCCAAATCACGCTGGGCTTGTTTTAGCGAGGCATCAAGGCCGGCAAGACTCGACCGCTGACTGGAAATTCTGGCTTTATCGACTTCTGTCTGTGCAACCTGAGCGGCGCGGCCGGCCTCGGCCGAAGCCAGCCGGCTCTCCAGATCTTTAGCATCAAGACGAACCAGCACCGATGCCGGAACCGGGGGATTCGCATTTGGATCGCCGCAAGTCACAACATCCCCTTCATCATAGGGAAGCTCGACAATTCGTGCCGATACCTTTGCGCTTATCTCCACATTCGTTTTTGGCTCGATCTCGCCCGGAGCGCTGACGAACTCTATCAACTCCCCGCGCTGAGCGCTTTCGATACGGACTATCGTGGGCTTTTTGCCACCTTTGAATTTGGCCCTGATCGCCACCCCAATCCCGGTAGCGACCACTAAGAGGACGATAATCACGATAAGAATTATTCGAGACTTCTTCACCCTAAAACCTTTCTTGTAAAGAGTAACTGTCAGTATAAATTTTGTATAGCCACTTATAAGTGTGATTATGCAGGTTAAATGTTACCATTTTGTTACGGTTTTGAACTTTTTTTGCTTATTTTTTCGAAACATCGCAAAATGAGTGCCCTGCAAAATGTTAGCTTGTGAGTCTGATACGAGATAGCATTCCATTGTCAGCGATATAGGTATAGACGCCCAATTACTAAATTTATTGCGCTTATTTTGAAGAAAATTCTCAAGCATTATAATGCACGTGTTAATAATGATGTAAAATATGCCCATCCGAACTATTTTCCTGCAAAAATGACTGTTAATATTCGAATCTTTGGCCAGCTATATAAATATATGCGCCTGGTTGTGGAATTACTCAGGATTTTACGGTGTCTCTGAGAAAAACCGAGTACATGCTTATGGACTTTGAGAAGCATTTGGCAGGGCTATCGTGTAATCCGATACTAATCTACGTAAGTCCATATCGGCTATCGGCATTTTACTTTTTTGGTGTTGGCCTATAAAAACGATTATGAAACAACTCATCCGCTTCGGCTGCTGCTGTCTCGTGTTATGTTTGCTCGACTAATGAGACTTTATCTGGCCGCCACTACATGCGCCGGCGATTCAGATTGAGGCGTATGCATGCCTTCTATCTCAAATGGCTGGCCCGGACCGCAACCGGCAACGAAGAACAGAATCGCTGCAACAACGAGCAAAATGATGGTTGTTTTCACAATATCTCCTTACTAAGATATCTGACTTTTTCTCCTTGAATGCACTGTTATTCCTATAAAATA
>CAZTDF010000110.1:0-15073 GCA_964612465.1 uncultured Pirellulales bacterium | reverse complement strand
TCCACGTCCATTATATGCTGAATTCCGCTTATATCCGCAGCCTGATGAGTCAGTGCTGCTATATCCTCCCGTGCTATATATTCCATAGCGAACTTTCGACAACCGGCCATAAGCTGCCTGAGGCCCTGTGCAAGACGTTCATAATAAGTGTAGAGACCTAAAGCCCCGGTCGGGATTTTTTCGAATTCTTCGCTGCCGAGCTCTTTACGCAATGCGCTTGCCGTTACGAATATATCGTCCTTGGAATTGCCAAAACGCTCGACATACACAGGGACCTGGTTCTCATCAATTGTTCGTCCGATTGTTTTGCCCACCATTGCAGCGGCGATAGGAGCTCGGGCCATACCGACCAGCTTGACAAACGGTGCGCCGAGGGCAAGCCCTTTGAAGATCTGGTCTTCGAATGCAAAGCCGCCTGCTACGGTCAATGCCGGCAAATAACCGCCCTTATCGGTAATACGTTTGGCATACTGATATAGAAGCGAATGCAGGTGGACGGGAGGAACGCCCCATTCGTTCATCATTCGCCAGGGGCTCATGCCGGTTCCGCCGCCGGCACCGTCGACGGTAAGAAGATCTATCTTGTACCTGGAGGCAAACGCCACGGCCCTTGCCAGATCCGCGGGCCGGTAAGCACCGGTTTTAAGGAAGACGTATTTTGCACCGGCCTTGCGCAATTCCTCCACTCTTTGGGCGAATGATTCTTCGGTGACCATTCCAACCCGCGAATGTCGCTCGAACTCCTTGAATGCGCCTCGCTCGAAAGCCTTGATAACATTGGGATCGTTCGGATTAGGCAGGACTACGTAGCCTCGCTCGTGCAGCAGTTGTGCCTTTGTAAGGTCTTTGATTTTGACTTCGCCGCCAATGTCCTTGGCACCCTGGCCCCATTTAAGCTCTACACATTCGACGCCGAGTTTTTCAATTGCATATTCCTGCACACAAAGGCGGGTGTCCTCGATGTTGGCCTGGACAATAATTGCGCCATAGCCGTCGCGCTGATGGTCTTGATATAGTTTCACACGTCTCTTAAGGTCGGCCGTATCGAGCGTTCGGCCGTTCTTGATTATGGATTCGGGGTCCATACCGACTACGTTTTCACCGATAGTCAGGCCGGTTCCCGCCAGGGCCGAGCCGATAGCCAGGCCCTCCCAGTTATTCTTGGCGATATTTGTCGAACCGATGCCGGGGATAATCCATGGATAGCGGAACTTGATGCCGTTATCCTGACCGAAGGCCACTTCCAGATTGACGGCGGGGAAAATGGCTTTGTCGCTGTCAGCTTCGATGCCGTGCGCTCCGACGGCAGTGCCCAGGATGTTAAAGTGTGAATAGTCGACCGGATAGGTTTTCTCGGCTGCGGTAGTTATAACACCGAAGGGCTGGGGATAGATGACCTCGTGCCCCCGGTAGGCGGATTTGCCGATTTCACACATTCCGATGCACCCGTCGACGCAGGTGACACACATGCCGGAAGCGGGAACCACCGAATCGAAGGTGCGGTTCTTTGTTAGAGTTGCTGCCGAAGCATTTACTTTCGATAGTGTTACTGACATTGTGTTTTGCTCCTTTCGGTGTATGGGTGGTTCAACAAACCGCCCCAGCTTATTTATCCGTTTTAGTCTCAATCTCGCAGGCTACACAGGGATTCATGTAGCACATCATATCGTCAAAGTGTTCTTTTTCCAGGCATGGCGGCGTCAGGTTTTCACAGCCGCCGCATATTGCTTTTTCCGGCTCGTTATATGTGCAGCGCAGCTGGCAGGCAGGGCAGACATACATACATCCGCCGCATGCTCTGCAAACGTCGGATTTGACATCGAACGGCGTACCGATGCTTCTGTTCTCGCCGCGACCGCGGAAGCCGATAGCCCTGGCCATCATTTGTTCGTCGCACATGCGTACGCACAATCCGCAAAGGATACAGTCTTCATACTCCTGTCGGAACCGCTGCTGTCGAATTCCATGGGCGGAGGCAAGGTCCTGAATAGTTTTGGACTGGGGGCAGGAAGCCAGTAACAGTTCGAGAATCATTCTTCGTGCCCTGATCACCCTATTCGATGCCGTACGCACCTTCAGGCCTTCTTGTGCCGGATAAGTGCAGGAGGAAACCAGCTTCGCTTTCGGCTCGTCCCCGATTTCAACGACGCACAGCCGGCACGCGCCGTAAGGTGACAGTCCTTCCATGTGGCACAGGGTGGGAATCGGGAAGCCCAGAAAATTGGCGGCTTCCAGCACGGTTGTCCCTTGCTCCACTGAGACGTCTAAACCATTTATCTTCAAAGTTATCATATGGATTTCTCCCCGATAGCTGCTGGTTCTGATTCATTATCTTTTTTGGGTCGTGTAAACTCCAGATCGCATCTAAGACACCTGCGTGCCTCGCGTGTTGCCTGGTCGACAGACAGGGCCATTTCCACTTCGGCGAAATTCTTCCGCCGTGACCCGACAGGCAGAACAGCGGGCTCTACTCTTTCGGCCTCCTCAAGTTCTTCGTCACCGATCACCGGAGGTTCTAAGAAAAATTTTGGCAGGGTGATCTTAGTCGGTACCCTCAGCTCTTTGCCTCGCAGGTAGCGGTCTATAACTTCGGCGGCCTTCTTGCCGGCAGCGATGGCATCTACGACGGTATTGGGGCCGGTGACAAGGTCTCCGCCGGCGAATACACCGGGCCGGTTTGTGGAGAGGGTTTCGGCATCAATATGGAGTCTGCCGCTCTTGCCGACATTCAGCCCCATTGGCGTCAGGCAGTCGCTGTCCGGGCGTTCGCCTATCGCTACTATCATCGTATCTAAGGGTATCGTGAACTCAGTACCTGGAATGGGGATGGGTTTGCGTCTGCCGCTTGAATCCATCTCACCGAGCTTATTTCTGATGCATCTGATATCTGCGAGATGTCCGTGTTTGACGTCTATTTTTATCGGCGAGACAAAGGTTTCGACTGTTATTCCCTCGGCCTGGGCCGCATCGATATAACGTATTTTAACCGGAGTAACGAGCGTTTGAAGCGTTATACCTTCCTCTATTGCCGCTTCGACTTCTTCGGCGTAGGCAGGCATTTCGTGGGACGTCCGGCGGTAGAGAAGGGTTACTTTTTTGACTTTCTTCTGTCGAATAGCGACTCTTGCCGCATCCACCGCCGAGTTGCCGCCGCCGATGATTCCGACGTGTCCTTTGGCTAATTCCTCGCCCCGCAGATTAAAGGCTTTCAGGAACTGCATGGATGGATAGACTCCCTTAACGTTTTCTCCTTCCAGATCCAAACGCCAGCTTTTATCCGCCCCGATGGCAAGGAAAACCGCCTTAAAGCCATCGCCGAAGAGCTCGTCGATAGTTACGTCCCGGCCCAGCCTGGTTCCGCATCTGAGAGTGACGTTTTCGTCCAGCAGCGATTCAATCTCCTTCGATACAATATCGTGCGGCAGGCGATAAGCCGGGATGCAGCTTATTAGCATTCCGCCCGGTTTGTCTTCAGCTTCGATGATTGTCACTTTCAAACCCATTAGGGAAAGATAATGTGCCGCCGCAAGCCCGGCCGGACCCGACCCTACGACCGCCACCTTGGTCGTCTCGCCGTTATAGGAGTTTTTTCTAACGGGCTTATAAACCTCCGGATCGATGCGGTCGGTTATGAATCTTTTCAAGGATCGAACTGCAATGCCCTGGCCCCCGCTTACAGCGTGGTTGCACCTGGTTTCGCACTTGCGGTCACAAACCCGTGCACAAATCGACGGCAGGGGATTAACTTCCCTGATAATTTTATAAGCATCTTCGTATTGGCCCTTTTCAATCAGGGCGACATAACGCCAGACCTCGGTATCCAGGGGACAGGCGGTCTGGCAGGGGGCGCCTACCAATTCTTTGCAAACAAAAGCGTCACATTTTTTGTCAACGATGTGCCGTATATACTCATCGTGGAAGTAACGCAGGGTGCTCAGTACGGGATTGGAGGCGGTTTGTCCGAGGCCGCACATGGTAGTGTCTTTGACCACCTCCGCCAGTTCCTTCAGAAGGTCCAGGCTCTCAAGAGTTGCTTTAGCTTTTGAGATATCGTCGAGAATCTCGTACATTCGCTGTGTACCTTTTCGACAGGTGAAACATTTGCCGCACGACTCATCCTTCAGGAAATTCATAAAATACTTCGCGACATCCACCATGCAGGTGTTCTGATCCATGACTATCATGCCGCCCGAGCCCATTATGGAGCCCGCCTCAGCGAGGCTGTCGTAATCTACGGGCAGATCGAACTTCTCGGCGGGAATGCAGCCGCCCGATGGCCCTCCTGTCTGAACGGCCTTAATTTTGGCCCTGCCCACCGAGCCGCCGCCGATGTCATAGACAATTTCCTTGATCGACTTGCCCATCGGTACTTCGACAAGGCCGGTATTTTTTACCTTGCCGACCAGGCTGAATATTTTCGTGCCGGAATTGTTTTTATTGCCGATTTTCCTGAACTCTTCGGCTCCAAGCCGGAAGAGTAGCGGGATGTTGGCCCAGGTCTCGACGTTGTTGATGGCTGTGGGCTTTCCGTCAATACCTTTTTGTACGGGGAACGGCGGTCTCTGTCGCGGCTCTCCCACCTTGCCTTCGATTGAGCGTATCAGTGCCGTCTCCTCGCCGCAAACAAACGCTCCGGCACCCCTGACCATCTTGATATCGAATGAAAAGTCAGTACCCAGAATATTCTCGCCCAGAACTCCCAGCTCGCGTGCCTGCTGCAGAGCGATATTCAGATGCTTGACTGCTATCGGGTATTCGTTGCGAACATATACTATGCCTTCGGTCGCCCCGGTTCCGTAGGCACCTATAAGCATACCTTCGATAATACTATGCGGATTGCCTTCGAGCACGCTGCGGTCCATATAGGCGCCGGGATCGCCCTCATCGGCGTTGCACACGAGAAACTTGCCGCGGTCGCCGGGTTCTTTGGCCAAAAGCTCCCATTTCACGCCTGTGGGAAATCCTCCACCCCCGCGACCGCGCAACCCGGAGCGTTTTACCTGCTGCACTACCCATTGAGGGTTCTTTTTCGATAATACGTCTTCGAGAGCACGGTATCCGTCCTGTACTATATAGTCATATATCCGTATCGGATCTATTTTCGTGTTCGCACCCAGGATACTGCGTTTTTGATTCTTGAAAAACGGTATATCGTCCCGGTTCAAATATTTCTGTCCCGTATCGTGATCTTCGTAGAGCAAATCATGGACATATTCATCCGAAAGCAGTGCCTCAATAATCCTCGGCACATCGTCAAGTTTTACCTGGGTGTAGAATGCCTGCTGCGGCTCGGTAAGAATGAAGGGACCCATCTCACAGAATCCGTGACATCCTGTGATTCGAAGTGCTACCTTGCCAACCAGGGTTTTTTCAATAATGTACCTTTTCGCAACTCTGATAATATCGTTTGAGCCGCTTGCCTGGCAGGCCGTACCTGCGCATATAACTATACGAGGCTTGTCTTTATCAATAGCGTCAAAAAGCACGCTGCGTAATTCTTTCAGTTCGTCTACAGAAGATAATATCTGCATGCCGGCACCTCGCATAAATCTTACATTAAAAGTTCCCTTATAAATTCTGTTAAAGCACGTCCAGCATGTGGTTTTTGCATCCCCGGCGTGAACAAATTTTCGCTATGCCCCCGCCGCGGACGAGCAAAGGTACCATCGGTGCTCTGCACATTGCACAGGCCGATGTGCTGGGCAGCTCCACGTGACAATGTGGACAATGGAATTTCACCACAGTGTCCATTGGGACGTCCAATTCCGTCGATATATTGTAACTGCCGTACAGGCAGGAAAGTCTGAGCCAGCCGTCCTGGTGGTCTGAGGAAATGGTGACTTTTATTGATGGGTAGCCGTCAATTGCCACGCTTTCGTCCATCAGACTGTGGTTGCAGTGGGGACAACTTACGTCGATGGGGAAAATGCGTTTGTCTTTACCTAACTCGGTTTTGTCGAATCCCGTCCTTGCTTTATTCAATAGCCTGCTAATCCCGGATTTTTTGACCTTGGAGAAGTAATGGCCGTCGATAACGACCACCGGTCCGAGAGCGCAAGCGCCCAGGCAGTTTACCGTCTCCAGCGTAAATTCCATGTCCGCGGTTGTTTCTCCCGCCTGAATTCCAAGCTGTGACTGGAGTTCTTCGACAATTCTTGGTGCTCCTCGGACATGGCAGGCCGTCCCGAGACACGCGCAGACAAGATGTTTTCCTCTGGGCTTAAGGCTGAATAAACGATAAAACGTCGCAATACCGTATATATCGACAAGAGAGCGTTTCATTTTATCGCTTACAATTCTGAGCGCCTTTTCAGGGAGATAGCCATATAAAATCTGGATTTCCTCAAGAATGGCAATAATCCCCCCTCTGTCCTCAGCGTGCTTCTCAATGATCTTTATGATACTGCCCGGATCCACTTCGTGTTGCGTCATGACTTCGTTCCCGTTTGAAACAACAGCTTTTTGTATCATTCTACCGGTACTCCTCACAATGCCAGATGCCGCCTTCAGGTTTTGGGAAGGTGCATTTATGGCGATTTTCGCAATCGCTGCACAGGCCAGCTAATTTGGTTGGTTCTATAGCCAGGGCGATGTGACCATTAACCGTTTTCAGTGAATATTTAGCGGTTTTTTTCTTTTTCGGCCCGTGCTCGATTTCAAATTCTTCGCAATACAGTAACGGCTTTTGCGGGTCCCTTGGAAATGTGCAAGTCGAGGCATGCTTGCATGAGGAACACAAAGTGTAATATGTAGTTGACATAACATATTCCTTAATTTGATTTTTGTGTCACCATTATTAATGCAAACGTTATGCCAGCTTGAAATGCAGGGGACATTGCCGGAAGTATTTATAGATCCGGAACTTTGGCCTAATTAGTATCAGAGGCTAACATTAGAAAATGTAAGGACTTGGAAAAGAGATTGCTTATAGAGCCTGAAAGTGAGATTTAGCACATTTTATCCGTAAATAGGGGATGTGACAGGGGTATTTTGAACCAGCGGGGAGAATTTACCCGGCAGTTGGCGGTCAGGGACGCTGATCTTTTATATTCTTTAGTTTCTGCCGTAAAGTTTTTCGATCTATACCGAGAATATCTGCTGCGTGGGTTTTGTTGCCGTCCACACTCTCCAGAACATTGCTGATGTATTCAGCCTCGACTTCTGCGAGAGTTCGGGTGAATCCCGTTTTTCGAAGGGCTGAAAAACGCATGAGGCAGGGTAAATCAGGAACATCGATTAGGTCACCATCCGTCATTACCACCAGGCGCTGGATTACGTTTTCAAGTTCCCTGACATTGCCGGGCCAGTCGTAGTTTTTGAGACTTTGCAGAGCCTTGTCGGAAAAGCGGGGCACGGGCTTGCCCAGCTCGGCGGCAAAATTGGCTGCAAAATGACGAGCCAGAATAAGGATATCATTGCCCCTTTCTCTCAAAGGCGACATAAATATCGTGATGACATTCAGGCGATAAAACAGGTCCTCACGGAAAGATTCCTTTTTTACCAGTTCATGCAGGCTTTTGTTAGTCGCAGCCAGAATCCTTACATCCACCTTTCGCACCCGGCTGGATCCGACCATACAGACTTCCTTGTCCTGCAGCACCCTTAGAAGTTTGACCTGCATGGCCAGGCTCATGTCACTGACTTCGTCGAGAAAGATGGTGCCGCCGTCGGCGGCATGAAAGAAGCCCGCCCGCGATTCGGTTGCCCCGGTAAATGCTCCCTTTACATGGCCGAACAGTTCGCTTTCAAGCAGCGCTTCCGGGATACTCCCGCAGTTTACCGGAACAAAAGGCGCCGACGAACGGGTACTGCCATAGTGAATAGCCCGGGCCGTAAGTTCTTTACCTGTGCCGCTTTCCCCGGTTATCAGCACAGTGGCCGAAGTGGAAGCTGCCTTACTTATCGCAACGAAAACCTCGTGCATTACTTTCGAGTTCCCGATAAAACCTTTATGCACGGCCACTACATTCTCGGCAGTCATGTGCCCGGATCTGCGAGCCTTGAGTTTATCGAGCGCACGCTGAACTACGGTGAGAAGTTCCTCGCTGGTGAAAGGTTTAGCGAGAAAATCTTCGGCACCGGTCTTGATTGCATTCACGGCTCCTTCGATCGATGGATAACCGGTGATCATCACGACTTCGGTGTCTTTGAAGTTTTCCCGGACATGCCGCACCAGATCGAGGCCGCTTACTTTGGGCATCTTAAGATCTGTTATGACCAGCTCCAATGTCGTGTTTTCGAGAATTTCAAGTGCCCCGGCGACGCTTGGCGCAGTGAAGACCTGGTATCCGGCTGCTGTTAGAGTACGTTGCAGGACTTCCAGGGTGGCCACGGCGTCATCTACGATCAGAATATGTTCTTTCTTTTGTGAAGAACTCATGCTACCGGGCTTCCTCCTCATGCTGTTGGGCCTCGATGGGCAATCGAATTTCAAAACGCGTACCGTAGCCGACCTTGCTGTCAACGTCAATCGTACCGCCATGCGAGGTGACAATCCCGTGGACTACAGGCAGACCCAGACCTGTTCCCTGCCCGATGTCTTTTGTCGTAAAGAAGGGAACAAATATTTTCTCAAGTACCTCCTCGCTTATTCCGGGACCGGTGTCTTCCACGGTAAGATAGATATTTTTATCGCATGACCGCGTGCTGACCTTGATCTTACCTCCGCCGGACATGGATTGCGAGGCGTTCACGACCAGGTTAACCAGCACTTGATTCAGCAGAGCAGGATCGGCGATAATCTCCGGCAGATTTGGAGAAAGTGTCTGGACGAGTTCTATCCCCTCTTTAGCGCAGCGAGCCGAGACGAAGGAAGAACTGTCCTGCACTACCTGGTTGAGATTAATCCGGCTTTTCTTGAGCGGTCTTTGGCGGGCGAAAACCAGAAGCTTCTTAATTATATCCCTCGCCTGCAAAGAAGCGGTCTCGATCTTCTCTATGTCATGCTTAGCCGACGCGGGTATTCCGTGACACTTTTTTGATAACTGTGCAAAACCCAGAATATTTCCAAGCGGTTCGTTCAACTCGTGTGCTACCCCGGCGGCAAGCATTCCAATAGTTGCCAGACGGTCGGCGTGCCTGAGTTGTGCATGGAGCTTCAATTTGTCTTCTTCAGCCTCTTTGCGTTCGATTATCAGTGCCACCTGTTTGGCCACTGCGTTTATAAGATTTCGCTCCTCCTTCAGAAAAGGACCTTCATCGGCCTGGGGCTTTTGCTCGGCATAGACCATTTCGATGGTTCCTCTCGAGACGCCGTCGACGATTATGTCCGCTGTTTGCTGGTGACAGCCATCATGAAATTCCGGGGTTGTGTAAGAAGCTCCGTCAAATATGATTCTGGCAAAGGTTGTCTCCGGATATTGCCATGCGGGCGGTAGAAGATCAACGATGCCCTGAAGGATTTCCTTTAGCGATATTTCAGGCTGCCCAGCCATTTGAGATATGGCATAAAGACAGGTCAACTCTTTAACCCGCTCCCGCAACGCCGTCACCGCAGAATGTGACTTTGCATTATGTACCATGAACAGCTCCAGGTATTCGGAGGAATCACAAGTCAATGCTTTTCTTATCACAATTGGTCTAAAACCTATTATAGGAGCGTTTCGTGATGCCGTCAAGAGTTGAACCCTTCGACTTCGCTCAGGGTGAAGAAGAAGGCTTTCATGCCGAGCGTAGACGAGGCACGGCATAGTCTTTTCTCAGGAGCTGCTTAGCCTCTCGCGGTAACTAAGCGGCACCACGAGAACCGCGCTGTCAGCCTTGCGGACAACCTTCTCAGTGACGTTTCCGAAGAAAGCTTTCTGCAGGGCGTTATGACCCTGCCGACCCATGACGATCAGGTCGATTTGGTTTTCGCGCGTAAAATTGAGGATTTCCTGGTAATCTTTTCCGACGCGGAACTCGACCTTCAGCTCCAGGCCCTCGGGCAGCCTTGATCGATAGGTCTGATCGATTCGTTCGTTAATGTCATGTTGGGCTTTGGCGTCGACGCCCTCCACCTCATAGATATACGATTTCCAGAACTGAGCTTCCGTTTCGGGAACAACATGGAGCAGATATAGTTGACTGCCGGGTCGGCGGATCGCTGCATCGACAGCAAAATTAAACGCGAAATTCGCGTTTTCCGAGAAATCGGTGCAGAACAGGATACGCTGTCCCAGGGACTCCTTACGGAGAAAAGCCGTTTCTGTTGGCTTGAGAGAATTTGTCATCTTAATAGCCTCCTAATGATTCTCACCTGCAGAAGTTTTTCTACTTCACCAAATTCGGGAGCCACAGGCATAGCTGAGGAAATGCGATCAGGATGATCGCGGCAATAACCAGGGCTGCAAGAAAGGGCAGGGCCCCTCGAAATATAGTCTGCAAAGGAACGTCCCGCGCAATGCCGCTGACCACGTAAACACACACGCCGACCGGCGGGGAAATCACGCCCATCTGTGTGACTACTACGATAATCACACCGAACCATATCGGATCGAAACCTAGTTGAGTGACGACCGGGTAGAAGATGGGGATTGTCAGAAGGATAAGCGCCAGAGCATCGACAAAGCAGCCAACAAAAAGATAGAACAGGATAATCAATCCCATGATGACCCAACCGGGCAGCGGCAATATCGCAAGCGACGAGGCCAGCTCGTAAGGAATACGCGTCACCGCCAGGAAGTGCCCAAAGATAACTGCGCCGGTGACGATGATCATGACCATGCAGGAAGTGCGGACCGTCTCCCGCAGAGATCGAGTCAACATCTTAATGGTCAACCGGCGTTTGGTTGCTGCAATGATCAGGCTGCCGGCAGCGCCAATGGCTGCGGCTTCGGTAGGCGTGAAGAAGCCTCCAAACATACCGCCAATGACAATAATGAACAAGATGAGCGTTTCGGAGACTCCGGCTAAGGATGCGAACTTGGCTTTCCAGCTAACCCGCTGTCCGGCCGGTCCCAGGTGTGGGTGAAGCTTGCAGTTCAGGTATATTGTCAGGCAGAAGAGAAAGGCTATTAGCAGGCCAGGGACAATCCCTGCGATAAACAGCTTGCCCACCGATTGTTCGGTCATGATGGCATAAACAATAAAAACGACACTGGGGGGAATCAGCATCCCCAGGCTTCCCCCGGCGGCAACGGCTCCACAACCGAGTTCCATGTCGTAGTTGTAGCGTTTCATTTCCGGCAGCGCCACGGAGGCCATAGTTGCCGCGGTGGCAGGGCCTGAGCCGCAAATGGCGCCGAAGCCGGTACAGGCCCCTACAGTGGACATGGCCAGGCCCCCGGGCAGTCTGCCCAACCAGTTATAGGCGGTATTGAAGAGGCGCCGGCTGATTCCGGCATGAAAGGCGATCTGGCCCATGAAAACAAACAGGGGGATTACCGTTAGGGAGTAAGATGAAAACGTATCATACAGGTCGATGGTAATCATGCTCATAGCCGCCCCGGGCGAGCGGATAACGGCGAAACCGAAAAAACCGACAATGGCCATGGCAAAGGCAACCGGCATGCTGGCAGCCAAAAGGGCAAGCAGCAGGACACAACCGATTATGCCGATTTGAATTGGTGTCATGGTTTGATCATCTCCTGACCCGGATGGATGAGGTTATACCCGATCACAAGGACGACTATGCCGCAACAGAAACCGATCACATAAGGAATCCAGAAGACGGGAAGCTGGAGGGTTTGGCTGACCTGGCCGATCCGATAAAGGTTCAGGCCGTAGATAAAGCTGCGCAAACTGAGGAACGCAAACAGCGTCATTCCCATGAGGCGGATTATTGTATCGACAACGATGCGGCCGCGGCGGTTGAACTTGTGGAAAAAGTACTCGATAGCCACATGCCCTTTGACTGCAGTAGTATAGGGAAGGGTGGCGGCCAGAGTCAGGGCACCGGTAATTTTGACAATATCGTACGCGCCAAAAAGCGAGCGGTTGATCCCCGGCAGACGTAAAATCACGTCTATACAGGTCACGGCGACCATCGTCAATACACCAAAGCCGGCCAATACAACAAGGATATGCACAATGAGACAGAGCATCCGCGAGTATACGTTAAAGACAGCCTTGCTTGCCCCACTTAGACCTGTCGATTGTTTCATCTACTATTCTGCTTTCGTTGATAGTTCCTCAATCAGGCTTTTTACATCAGCGAGGAATTCCTTGCCGGGCAGGTCCTGCTCGGCCGTCTTGGTGATATATTCATCAAGAATCGGTTTTACCGCGCCTTTCCACTGCTGTTTCTCCTCTTCGGAAAGTTTGATCACCTCGCGTTGAAGCTTATTGATGAAAGCCATACCTTCCTTGTCGGCCTGGTCCCACGCTTGGCCGTGTTTGTCAACCCATTCATTGCTCACTTGAGTGACTACTTCCTGCAACTCAGGGCTGAGGCGATCCCAGGCGCTCTTATTCATCACAACGAACATGGCTGTGGTATAACCGATGACGGATGTATCGGTAATGGAGTTGATGACCTCGCCCTGCTTCCAACCTTTGAGTGTCTCTACCGGACAGAAGGTTGCTTCAACAACACCTTTTTGCAGGGCTTCGTATGTTTCAGGCTGACTCATCGCAACGGGTGTGCCGCCGAGGCTTTGTACAATTTTGGAGGACAAGCCGGTCGCTCGCACCTTCATGCCGGTCAGATCTTTCAGTTCGCGGACGGGTTTTCGGGAAGCAAGAATCCCGGGCCCGTGTGCATGAATATACAACACATGCACGTCCGAGACCTCCTTGGGTTTGTATTTTAGGACCATTTCAGTAGCGACACGGGTAGCGACAAGACCGCTGGGATAGCCCAGAGGCAAGTCGATGCCTTCCAGCAGGCCAAAGCGTCCGCGTGTATAGGCGAAGCAACTCATGCCGATGTCCGACAGACCGTTGACCACACCGTCATAGCACTGAGGCGCCTTGGTCAGGGTACCCGCCGGATAGACGGTGACCTTCACCTTGCCGTCGGTGCGTTTCTCAATCTCCTCGGCCCAGGCCTCGGCAGTCTTACACTGGATATGTGAGGGCGGGAAAAAGATACTATAGGACAACTCAACTACCTTCTCCTTCTCCTGGTCCTCTGATCGGCGACAGCTTGAAAGTCCCGCAGCCAAAACCACACACGCAACAACCAAAACAACTACATTCCACTTTTTCATAACATGATCTCCCTAAATACCGTTTTCGTCAATTGACAACAGCACATTTTGCGTTACAAAAGTAAGGACTGTTCACGAACTGTTCCTGTTACCTTGCAGCCAAATCAATTGTCATATTACGTACTGCACGGAACATGTGCAAGTTTTTATTTCAGAATCCATTTAGACTTCCCGGCTGATTCCCTGGGCGACTTATCCCGCATCTTCCGCTGCTGCGAAGAAGTGTTCATTCTCCCGGGAAATCTCTGGACGCGTTGAAGGTTTTTTCCGATCCGCCTCGATTTCCGTGTAATTGTTCTTCAAGATAAAATCCGCTTGGCTGTCACCTGTCTTTTCAATGTATGCGATTATCTGTTTCGCAGTTGTCTTAAAATGTCCCAGTATGCCCCCCGTGCACCTTCCCGGATCGCCTGTGTCAGCAATAAGTTCTCATTGTAGTTGTAATTGGTGGCGTCACTGCTCTCGGCTGCTTGATTGGGAGTCTCGACGGCAGGCTCGAAGAATCTTCGGTCGCCGGCGATTAAGTCCCGGACCAATTCCGCCGGGTGCTCGCCCAGGGCTTCGGAAATGTAAAAGGTTGGTTTGAGCAGATTTATGGGCCCGCTGTATTTTCGGCGGATGTTGCTATTCGTTGGGTCCCGGAGTTCTTCGGCGACGATTTGTTCCATAGCCGTGCCGGGATAAACGCGTATGCCGAGTGCGGCACCGGCACAATCGGGACCAATCTTCTTTATGTAGTCGATCGTTTCTCGTACTGTTTGTGGCGTTTCGCCCGGTCCGCCCAGCATGAGATCTATCATGACGGCGATTTTGTTTAGCCGGCAGAGTTTGACTGCTGTGGCAAGGTCCTCTTTATTGTGCTGCTGGCGGTACGTCCGGAGCATCGAGTCAGAGCCTGAATCTCCCGTAAAGTCTATTCCGACGCATCCGGCCTGGGCCATCGCCTTGGCCAGATCGGCATCGAATGGTGTAGGTGACAGATAGGCATACCATCGAACCTTGTCGCCCAGAGAGCGTCTGTTAAGTTCCTCACAGATCGCGTAAGCGTGGCTTCGGTTTACGTTGAACTCGGAGTCGCAAAGGTGCAATACGTCGATTCCCTGCGATAACAATGACTCAACCTCGTCAGCGACTTCTGATGGATTTCGCTCTCGCAGCATGGTTCCTTTTGACAACGGATCGGCACAGTATATGCAGTGCCGATTGCAGCCGCGTTTGGTTTCCAGCCCGCATTGTCCACCCCGCTTGAAATAGCCTGGATTATCAATGAAATTGCGGGCGGTACCTAATGAGATCGAATTTGGCCAGGATGGCGGATTATTGTGGATCCTGTTATTTTCCTGCCATATAAGACCAGGGACATCTTCAAATTTTCTTGCTGCCTGCAACTGACGAATCAGCGCCGTTATTGCCGTCTCCCCATCGCCTAATATGCCAAAGTCGGCGCCGGTGTACTCAACAATTGGCTTGGCAAATATTGAAAATCCAACACCGCCGATGACGATCGGGGCCTTGGTCATAGCACGGATAGTTTTAATAGTATCTTTCAATCCGGGAACAAACCAGTCCGCACTGGGCCAAAAACAATCATCGGCATTTCGAAAAGAAAGTCCGACCAATTCAGGCTCTCGGGTGGAAAAGTGATCCTTCAAGACTTCTTCTGGTTGGTCGGCTAAACCGAGGTCAATGACTTCGACATCTATACCCGCTTTTTCGGCTGAAGCAGCGACATAGTCTATCCCGATTGGCCCAATTAGAGGAGCCATTCTGTTTGTGTTGATTAGCGTTAGCATTTTAGCTGATCAAGATACTGTTTCGAATAAAATGGAAAAAGGCTGGTATTAGGGACCAGCCTTTTTGGAGATTCAGCCAATATTTTCCGAATCGTTTTAGAATTTGTACGTCAAACTTAAGTTGGCCCAGGTCTCGTTCTGGTCATTTAC
>CAZTDF010000109.1:0-15228 GCA_964612465.1 uncultured Pirellulales bacterium | reverse complement strand
GGATTAACGGCTTTGTCCGTACTGATCATCACGAAGTTGGTAGTGTCGTAATTGTCTGCTGCATCGGCAACAATTTGCGTGCCCAAAATATTGTTTTTAATAGCTTCGCTGGCATTAAGCTCCATCAAGGGCACGTGTTTATGAGCGGCGGCATGAATGACAACCTGTGGTTTATACTCTCGGAAAACCTCATCCACACGAGTCTTGTCGGTAATATTGCAGATAATCGCCTTGATATTAACTCCGGCAAATTGCTTACTTAATTCTCGTTCTATATAGAACAGTGGATTTTCAGCCTGCTCGATAAGCAAAAGCAGCTTCGGATTGAATTTGCATAGCTGCCTGCACATTTCCGAACCGATGGAGCCTCCGGCACCGGTTACCAGAACGTTCTTATTTTTGGCAAAGGCTTCTATCAGGTCCATATCGAGCTTCACAGCTTCTCTGCCCAACAAATCGTTAATATCAACATCTCTAATCTGAGAGACACGAAGCTTGCCGGAAGCAATATCCGTAATCGAAGGAACGGTGCGAAATCGAATTTTAGTCCCTTCGCAGACCTGGATAACGCGCCTTAGCTGCCGGGGGCTCGCCGATGGCATTGCGATGGCAATTTCTTCGATTTTGTGTTCTTCACATATATCAGGCAGTTGCTCAACAGTGCCAAGAATTGGAATCCCGTGAATATGAGTGCCCTGTTTGACAGAGTCGTCGTCAATCAGGCCGACAACATCATATTGAGTCACGGGCATGCGGAGGATTTCCCGCAGCAGCGCCTCGCCGGCATTGCCTGCGCCAACTATTAGAAATCGCTTCAAACGACCGGCTTCGGCCGTGCGAAACTCCTCAAAATACAGCCTTATAATAATCCTTAATCCGCCAAGCATAAAAACTGTGGCAAACATATCGGCTATACAAACACCCTCGGCGGGTCTCTCCAGTCCCGATGGTAAATATATACGAACGGCAGGAATATTGCCTATTGCAAACCATAAAACCACGATAATAAATGTGCTGACAAGTGAAGCTCCGAATATCCCGAGAAGATCGGAAATCCCGACATAGCGCCACCAGCCGCGGTATTGCTTGAAGATACCGAATATCGGTAGCTTTATAAGAAGAAAAAACATAAGCAAAGCGGGATACAATTCAAGCCATTCTCCCCTGAACTGCATATTCTGTACTACAAGAAAAGAAAGCATCAAAGAAGATGCGAAAGCAATTATGTGGGCAAGTACAATCATAGGCCTGCGGACACGAAGCAGTAAGGCCGGCACGGGAGTCGAAAATTGCGGCAGACCTTTATTCTTGTTGTTTGGCTGTATGTTTGTGTTTGTCTCAGGCATATTCTCTCGGCACTATAGTTTCGATTTGTCAGGCATACTCCAACATTCGAGCAAAGAACCGGCTCCGTTACTGATCCGAAGATGATTCATCCTGCTTCGATTCTGGCTCCGGGGACGGAGGTTCTTCCTTCGGCAGCAGTTCGCTGGCACCCCGCTCAACATCTGCTTCGTTGAATTGCATATAAATATCCTCAAAAGCAGTATTGTCAACGGTTTTGCGCATAAGCGAATAAATTATCGTATTGGCTGAAAAATAAAAGCTGATGATGAAAGAAACGATAAGTCCGACTATAATAAGTACAAAAATATAAACGAGAAAAACAGCAACCGATTCCGTCCAGTTAGTAGCTATTTGCTGCTTAGAATCGAAAAGAATGCGAAAATCCGGTTTCGGCCAGATTGCCATCAGTTTATTGGCTTCTTGGTTACCATTATTCGTCCATAGACCAAACCTCAATACCCAGTGTGTAATCCAGAGCGTCAAAAAGCCAAATATCCGCACGAACATATAGCATATCGAGCCATATACCGTAGCAACGGCAGTATAAATAATCATTCGCCAGGGCTTAGCATATACATAACTAAAAGAGCGACTTATAGAATCAAAGCAGTCAGAGCCATCATAAGCCACAGCAGGGAACATCAAGTTGAATCCAGCAACAGCCCCAATTACAATAACAGCTAATAATGCTCCTAAGAATAAAGCCAGCGGCATACCGAGGCCTACTATTATTTCTCCAACTCGTGGAATATTACCCGCCAAGCCCAATAGAAATACGAAAAGCCCTATGAAAATAATTATACCGACAGGTACAAGTGGTGCTGTGAAGAAACTCATGAATCTCCTGATGCTGTATCGCATCGCTTCGGTCATGCCCGGTTTTTCTCCCCGTGCGAATTGCAGTGCCGCTATCCGGCAGATTGCCCCCCCGGCAATAGATATGACAGCAAGCTCAATAGCAAAGAAAATGATACAGTAGATGGTGTGATATCGAAGGGCCCATCCTACGGCTTTGAAAAAGTCTGTGATGTTCTCGACAACTCCCTTGATATCATGTGTTAATACTACTGAATCCACAGCGCCCTGGAATCTCTCTGCTGAGAAATGCCACATTGTGGAAAATACACCATCTCCTTGCCCTTCTTCCTTGAAACCTTCGATAAATCCCGGTACTTGACTGGGATCCCTCGTATAAACATCTAATTCCGTATGCTGCTTCAAGTCCAAATTTGTGGTTGTTTCACTGTCAAGGGTTGTATAAATATCCGATTCGGTAAGTTCCTTCGGGGGATTTTCTGTAACGACAACAGTTTTGCTGAAATCCATAATCCAACCTGAAAGGCATATTACGGCAAGTGCAACAGAGGTGATTATCAATTTCGTCGGCTGAATTGACATACGAAAAGTCTGAAATATTTTTTGAAAGATAAGATCGTCAAATAATTGAGAGGATTCTTTGCCACTGACCATTTTGCTTCCTTTCAAGAAGGTTACAATTGCCGTTGGGTAAGTAAATAGCGAATGCAGATATATATAACCTATCACCGGTCGATTTCAACAAATTTTTATCAGATTTTGTTGCTGAAAGCCGTTGTTTATTACTTGTCGGAAGATGTGGGTGTGGGTGAGGTACCGGATGGACCGCCGGGTTCCTGCGACTCAGGGCTGGATTCTATTTTATATTCGGCATCAAGCCAGGCGCCCAAGTCTACGAGCTTGCACCGCCGGGAGCAAAAGGGAAAGAATCCTGCTTCTTCAGATTTTTCTTGAGTTAATCCTTTAACGGTCTTTTGACAGACCGGACATTTATGTTTCATACTAAAATTTATTCTTCTTGCTCTGCTACAAGTCCCTGTTCCAGTAACCGGGCATGTTCAACGCAGTATCTGGCCCAGGGCTGAGCTTCAAGCCGAGCTCTGGATATTGGCTTACTGGTGGCTTCGCAGATGCCATAAGTTTTGTTCTCAATACGTCCTAATGCATTGTCAATTTCTTTCAGCAGCTTCCTTTCGCTATCCATTAATCCCAGGGCAAATTCCTGCTCGTAGTTATCCGTTCCAAGGTCAGCCATATGTATAGGCATACTTGACAAATCTCCGGTTGCATCCAAACGGGATTTCCTCAAAGCTTCATCCTCAAACTCGGAAACATTTCTAAGGATTTCCCTGCGCTTCTCCATCAGCAATTCTCTGAAATGCTTAGCATCGGCGTTTACCAGACCGCGTTTTTTTCTTCTGGTTGAACTTACTTGCGCTCTGGATGTCTTTTTACGTTTTTGTACCACTTCTTCGTCCACCTTTCTTCTGCTGTACTACTTGAGACATCTGCGTGAATAATCATTATAACATCTCAGAGTATAATCCATGCATTGTTTGTATATCGAATAGCCCAATTCAAGCCCGGAAAGTATAGACAACGGAAGGAGATTATTCAAGCTAAATCATTGATTTGTACCTAAATTCTTCTAAAACAAGCATTTACAACCTGATATTTCCTGTTTCGTTATTGGTTTTTCTGCTGTTTTTAGCTAATTTGCCTAAAGGAATAAAAAACTTTTCCTGTCCAACTTTGCCCGCAAAGACATCGACGTTAAAGACCTCTTTGATTTTCTCGGGGGACAGAACAGCTTTTGTCTTTCCTATATGGTAACTGCCATCGGCGCCGAGAAGCAGAATTTCGTCACAATATTGACTCGCCAGGTTGATATCGTGCGTTACGGCCACGATTGTTTTACCTTTTTCAACCTGTGCGGTTTTGAGCAAATCGTATATGCCAACCTGGTGTTTCAGATCGAGAAAGTTCGTCGGCTCGTCTAAAAGCATGATCAGGCTGTTTTGAGCAAGGGCCCTGGCGATAAAAACACGCTGCCGCTCACCGCTGCTGAGACTTGTGAGTGGGCGGAAGGCAAACCGGGCCGTATCCGTCGCTTCGAGTGCATCATTCGCGATTTCCCTGTCGGCCCGTCCCTCGAAACCCGCAGAGCCATAATAAGGCGTCCTTGCCATCAAAACCGTTTCCATAACCGAAAAGCCAAAGATCGGCGCAAGTTCCTGCCTGACAACCGCCACTTTTACAGCAAGAGCCCGGGTGTCATATGATTCTATCGCCGCGGTGTCAATCCTGATCGTACCCGAGTTCGGCGTCAGGGCTCGACACATCAGGTTCAGCAGAGTGCTCTTGCCTGCCCCGTTCGGGCCGGCTATCGCCACGAATGTCCCCGGCCTGACATTAAAGCTCATACCTTTCAGAATTGTAGTCTCTGATGTATAGCCGAAACTCAAATTATCAACTTCGATAATGCCGCTCATTTCAACCAGCTTACTTTTTTACTGTATTTGACCAACAAAATCAGGAAGAAAGGCCCGCCGACAATGGCCGTCACCACGCCAACCGGTAACTGTGCCGGAGCAACGATAATACGAGCCACCGTATCGGCAATAACCAGGAATATCGCCCCGGTAATTCCGCTCAGCGGGATCAACTGGCGATGGTCGGGGCCGAAAACAAGTCTTACTCCGTGCGGGACGACAAGCCCGACAAATCCAATCAGTCCGCTCAAACTGACCGCAACAGCGGTGATTCCCGCTGCGATACCAAAGGCAATTGTCCGGGTTCTGGCGACGTTTACGCCCATGCTCCTGGCGTCATCGGCGCCGAAGCTCAAAGCGTTGAGTTGCGGACCGATGTAGAACAATGCCACGATTCCTCCAATCACACATCCAGCCCCGATCCACAGCACAAGAAAATCCCCCTCCGTCAGATTGCCCATTAGCCAGAATATTGTCGCGTAGACCTGGTCCGATTTCGCTATTGACGTCAAAAACATCATCAGAGCGGAAAAGAAGGCATTGACCACGACCCCTGCGAGCAGCAGGCCCGTCACATGAAACTTTCCCGTCAACCGTCCTATGAACCAAACGAGCCAGACCGTCCCCAAAGCCCCCGCAAATGCGAAAACCGCAATGGGAGAACGCCCCCAAAGCGTCCAGTTAAACCCGCTGATCACGGCGATAATCGCCCCTAATCCGGCTCCGCTCGATATCCCTAATATATAAGGATCGGCAAGAGGATTCCGCAAAAGAACCTGGAACACAACACCCGCACATGCCAGCGCTGCGCCCACCAGGCCGGCGAGTATAATTCGCGACAGCCTGAAACCCATGATTTCAAAATCGGGATTTGGCGCCGCCTGCGTGCCGGGCCCGGTAAATACGGCTTTCAATGAAACAGTTTCCGTACCAATAAGAGAGCAAACAAACATCACTGCCGCAAGCACTGCAAGGGCTAATCCGATCTTTGTGGTCAGCTTTTTTGGCGTCAACAATTGTTCCATTGCTTCAGTTCTCGAAAAGATGGGGCCTTAAACATCTGGCAATTGTCTCTGTCCCCTCGTATAGCCGCGGTCCAAGCCGTGAGACCGTATCGCCGGGAATTACAAAAACTCGACGGTTTGCCACGGCAGGCAGGAACTTAAATTTACTCCAATGCTGCAACGCCCTGTCCCGTTGGTTCTCAATATCCTCCCGGCCCATCGCCGATTCAATAATAACGTTGGCATTACAGGCAATGACCTGCTCAGAACCTATCGGGGGATATTTATGCACCGTCGAACCGATTGCATTTTCGCCGCCCGCCAATTCAATCATCTCATTGACAAATGTGTCTCTTCCGGCCACCCGCAGAGGTTCTCTCTGAACTACCCAGAGCACCCTGACTTTGGGCCCGGCGCCTACGATGCTCGCGAGCTGACGCAACTTTGTCCTGATACGGCTTATCAATTCATTTGCCTGTCGCTGCCTGCCGGTCGCGATCCCGATTTTTTCGATCGCAGCGAAAAAATCGCTTACCTTTTCAATATTCACAGTCAGACTGTTATAGCCGATTCGTCTCAATCGCTCGGCAAGATTCTTCTGTTGCTCAAATCCAAGCGTAATCACCAGGTCGGGCCTGGCGGCCACCACCGCCTCAATGTCCGGCTGCCAGAAAGTCCCTACTTTCGGCTTTTCCGCAGCATCCGGAGGATAATCGCTGTCAAGCGTAACACCGGTAATTTTGTCCCCCAGCCCTATCGCAAAAAGAATTTCGGTTATATTCGGCGCCAAAGAAACAATCCTGTCGGCCCGGTCCGGCAGGGGGGCACCACTATTTTCCAGACCTTGCCGGGAACCAAACATGGTAACTCCGGCGGCCATCCAGCACGAAATGATCAGTAATAGCCACCACCACTTATTCATCAGGTTCTCTTGAACTGCTTTTCCAAATCGCTGATCGAAAACTTAATTGTAGTAGGCCTGCCATGCGGACAGCGACTTGCCGACTCGGCGTTTTGCCGATCTGCGAGCAACTGATCAATTTCGCTGTCGGTCAGCTTCTGGCCCGCCTTGATAGCAGCCTTACATGCAGCCATATTCAAGACCTCGTCGAGCAGTCTCTCGGCATCAAGCCCTGCATCCTTGCGGTCGAGCAAGTCTATCAAATCCTGAATAAAGTCGAGCGGCTGAACACCCGACAGCAGGGTGGGAAATGCCTGGACAGCCATTGTTCTGGGACCGAACGGCACAAGTTCGATTCCCAATTTGTCCGTCAGTTCGGCATTGGCTTTCAGGGCCTCGGCTTCGGAGACGGTGACCTCAAAACTCTCGGGAATCAGCAGTCGCTGCGATTGGAGTTTGTTTTTCCGTATCCGCCTGCACAAATCTTCATACATGATACGCTCGTGAAGTGCATGCTGATCTATAATGACGAACCCATCTTCGGTTTGTGCCACAATGAAACTATCATGTATCTGCAGATATTTTCTATCGTACTGCGCGGAATTCTCGCGCGATACGGCATGGACTTTGCCCGTTGCCGATGGGCGAAATCCCAGTTGCTGCTGCATTTGAGCAGGCCTGTGCTTTCTGAAGAACTCAGCCATTGCATCGGCAATTCTGCTATCCCGCACCGGTGGTGAATGGCGCGACGTGTCTTGAGCGTTTTGCACATCCGGCAGCTTGCCCGGCATCTCAAGATTCGTCCCCAGGAGCTTTTCACGCAGGGCTCCAAGAATTTGCGAATGCACCAGATTCGAATTATAGAAACGCACCTCAATTTTCGTCGGATGCACGTTCACATCATAATCTTCAAAGCTCATCCGAATGAACAAAAAAACGACAGGGAACCGACCGGGCTCCAGAAGCCCGCGATACGCCTCTTTGATAGCGTGCGAGATGAATTTGTCACGGATAAACCGGCCATTTAGAAACACGTATTGAAACCGATTGTTTGTCCGTGAAATGAGCGGCTTGCCCATCAGGGCGTGGACGTGCAGGCCTTTTTCGCTGCTTTCGGCCTCGATCAGATTCTCGGAAATGTCACTCGATGATATCGGGAACAGTTCGGTTATGCGCCGGCGAAGATCATCTTTGTCCGACAGCCTATAAAGCTCTTTGCCGTTGCGTACCAGCGTCAAATCCAGGTTCTCATTCGCAAGCGCGATGCGTGTGAATTGCTCGGTGATATGGCCCATTTCAGTGTTGGCGGTTTTGAGAAATTTTCGCCGGGCAGGCAGTTTATAAAAAATGTCCCTGATCTGGACGGTCGTACCGTAATCGGCGCTGCATGGGCCAAGGCCGGTCTTGTTTCCGCAATCGATCTCAACGCAGTTGGCACCGGTCGAGTCTTTCGTCCTGCTTACAGCCCGAACTTGTGCAATTGAAGCGATACTTGCCAGTGCCTCGCCTCGAAAGCCGAGTGTCGATATGCCGAGTAAATCCGAGCTGGCTTTGATTTTGCTGGTGGTATGCGGCTCAAAGGCCCGAGCCAGGTCATCAGCGTCCATGCCGCAACCGTTATCGGTGATAGATATGAGCTTTCTGCCGCCGTCCTCAATGGTTAACGTTATCTTTGTCGCCCCCGCGTCGATGCTGTTCTCCACGAGTTCCTTGACCACGCTTGCAGGCCGCTCGATCACCTCGCCCGCGGCAATCATATTAATCATATTCTGGTCAAGTACCCTTATCTGTCTCATAGCTGTTTCATTGTATCGGTTTTTTAATGAAATTCCAGCATTTCGTCATTAAGATGCAGATTTACAATTAAATGGTTCTAATTTTGAGCTTGTATTCAGACAAGAATAATTAAGATAACAAAAATGTTTCTTGAAGATTTCATCTAAGCTGCTAAACTGGAAGGAAGCATAAATACCTTAAAGAAATCAGTTATGGATTATAAACATATAATATAGTGGACATGCGATTCGACAAATGTTTAGTCGCGGTCTGAAAAAAGGAGATGTGCTTGATGTTATTCGACAAGGTGAAGTTATCATCAATTATCCTGATGATACACCATATCCGAGTTGTTTGATGCTCGGATTTGTGAGAGATGGTCCAGTACATGTTGTTTTTGCATTTGATGAGCAACAAAAAACAGGGATAGTTGTTACGGCTTATGTCCCCGATGCAAAAATCTGGACAGATAATTTCAAAACACGGAGAGCTTTATAATGAAATGTGTTATTTGCAAACAAGGCCGGACACACGATGGTATGACTACTGTAACCCTTGTACGTGGTCTTACAACTGTTGTTATTAAAGACGTTCCCGGCGAAATCTGCGAAAACTGCGGCGAGTATTATCTCAGCGAAGAAGTGACGGAAAAAATTCAGGACATGGCCGAACAGGCTGTCCGGCATGGAGCCGAGATCGAAGTGCTGCGTTACGCTGCTTGATATTTAAAAGTTTAATTGTTAAGTTGGCCGTTCGATCACCTCGCCGGCGGCAATCATATTAATCATATTCTGGTTAAGTACCCGTATCTGTCCCATAGCTGAATCATTTGGCTTTGGCGATTTTCAGGGCCTGTTTGGGTGAGACTCGACAGACTTTGCCATTGCGGTTTATGATGACGTACTGGCCGAGCAATGCTTTTCGCTGCAATTCTTCCTGTACTGCTTCTCTAAGACACTTTAGGGCCTCTGTAGCCATTTTACTTGTTTGTTTTGTGGTGATCTGATTGCATCAAAATTTTATTTGAGATAACTTTAATGTTCAATCAGGCTCTGGCCGGTCATTTCTTTGGGCTTTGACAGGTCCATCATTGCCAGCATTGTTGGGGCTATATCGGCTAATCTGCCGCCCTGGCGCAGCTTGCCGCCTTTTAAGCGTTCGTCGAAGATAATCAGCGGCACATCGCCAACGGTGTGGGCCGTGTGCGGCTGATTCTTCGGATAATCCCACATTCTCTCGAAGTTGCCGTGGTCGGCAGTGATAATGGCTCGGCCGCCCATACTCTTGACTTTGTCGAGAATTCTGCCGACGCACTCATCCACCACCTCAGCCGCTTTTACCGCTGCCGACAGGATGCCCGTGTGACCGACCATGTCCGGATTGGCAAAATTGACCACGACCACATCGTATTTGTTCGAATCCAGCCTTTCCAGCACGACTTCGCAAACCTCGTAAGCGCTCATTTCCGGCTTCAAATCGTACGTGCGGACTCGGGGCGAAGGTACAATTTGCCTGTCCTCGCCGGGGAATGGCTTCTCAGTATAATCGTTAAAGAAGAACGTTACATGAGCATACTTTTCCGTCTCCGCGCAGCGAAATTGTTTCAATCCCAACGAGCCCAAATACGCCGCCAGGATATTTTTCATTTTCGGCAGCTTTGGAAACGCCACTGGCGCCGGGATTGTCGCGTCGTATTCGGTCATACAGACAAAATAAATATCCGGCCTGGTCGTCCTTGTAAATTCTTTAAAGTCCGGCCCGACGAGCGCCCGTGTGATTTCACGGGGTCTGTCACCGCGGAAGTTGAAGAAAATAACGCCGTCGCCGTTGCCGATTGTTGCAATCGGTTCGCTGCCCTTATTGACAATGCAGGTCGGCTCGATAAATTCATCGGTGACTTCCTTTTCGTAGCTGTTGGCGACGGCCTCTGCCGCGCTGGCAGCTTTAAAACCCTTGCCTATCGCCAGGCATTCATAAGCCTTCTGTACCCGGTCCCACCGGCTGTCGCGGTCCATCGCGTAGAAGCGGCCCATGACCGACGCGATTTTGCCCACACCGATTTCTTCAGCCTTTTTTTCGATATCGGCGATGTATCCGGCCCCGCTGTCCGGCGGCGAATCCCGACCGTCCATGAACGCATGGATAAAAACATCTTTGACGCCGTTTCTTTTTGCCAGTTCCAGCAGGCCATAAAGATGGCCCAACAGCGAATGGACGCCAATGTCGCTGCATAGGCCCATCACGTGCATTTTGCCGCTGTTTTTCTTTACAAATTCGATGAGTTTCAGAAACTCCTGCGCCTCGAAGAAAGACCCATCCTTAATGGCTTTACTGATTCTGACTGATTCCTGTGGAACGATCCTGCCTGCCCCGATATTCTGGTGTCCTACTTCACTGTTACCCATCGTACCGTTCGGCAGGCCCACGTCTTCTCCGCTGGTGTGGATAAGGCAGTTCGGATATTCGGCCATTAGCATGTCATCCACCGGAGTATTTGCACACTTGATAGCATTATATTCGTCTTCGGAGCTATTGGGATTATAACCCCAGCCGTCACGGATAATCAGTATATATGGCTTATTTTTCAATATCACCTTGTGTTTCGCCATTAAAATACCTTTCAAGTAAATACAACAAAGACGAGGTATTACCTCGTCTATATTTACACTCTGATTTAATTGAGAATATGATACATCCCTGCGATCATTATGTCAAACATTAACATAGCTGCTGTAACAAAATTTCCATTTATGCTAAAAGTTTTTGACAGCAATACTTAGTGTGATATAATCCCTGTCGGCCGATAAACTTTTAACAGTGATAATAGACAGTCAACCAAAACGGCAAACACGAATTATGACGGAAATCAAGACAAAAGCCAGCAGCGCCCGGCCGGGTCCAAGCCGGGCTTTTTTCAAGCAAATGGCATTTTCGCTGCCGGATGCTAAATCTCATCTTATTTTCTGGTCTTTGATGAGCGGCGGGCTGGCACTGGATTTGTGGACAAAGAAGGCTGTATTCAACTGGCTTGAACCACATGAAACCTACCCTGTCATAGACGGCTTCTTAAGACTCATAATAGCGGTAAATAACGGTGCCGCTTTTAACTTGTTCGCAGGTAAACCCTATTTCCTGGTAATAGTTTCGATAATTGCGATCGTGGGAATCTTGGTCATCTTTCTTTTCAGCGGGGGCATGCAAAAACTGATTCATATCGCTCTGGGTTTTTTCGCCGCCGGTGTTTGCGGAAATCTCTATGACCGGCTTTTTAATAATGGCTCAGTGCGAGACTTCATCGACGTCTATCGGGGTAGCTATCACTGGCCGACCTTCAACGTCGCGGACAGCTTGCTTTGCGTCGGGGTCGGGCTGCTGATTATTTCGACCTTCCTTATTGAGAAGCCTGCTCAAAAACATGATCAGCAACATAAATAGGTGCGTTTGATGCAGCGCAAAGGGCAATCGCATCGGAAGGGCGTGAGTCGATTTCAATTGCGCGCCCGTTCAAGCTCAGGTGCAGCGTCGCATAAAAGACGTGGTGGCGCAAATCACTAATCACGATTTTTTCAATCTTGGCGCCGAGATCCTCGATTATATTCGCCAACAGGTCGTGTGTCATCGGGCGGGGCGGCTTGATGCCTTTCAGTCGACGGTCGATGGCAAATATTTCGACAATGCCGATCACGATGGGAAAACTTCGATCGCCGTGACGTTCTTTCAGGACTATCACCTGCTGGTCGGACATTTCGTTTATGATGATACGCGACAGTTCAGCTTCCATTTCCATTTTTGCGCCACCTTTATCTGGTAGATGCCGGTATGAACGTCTCAGTTCACTCATCCACTATTTTTAAATTCCGAAAGGTGCTTTTCAACAGTATTTAATTGTTCTACAAACTGGGCCAGCCTGGCTTTAGCCTGAGCAACGATTTCGGGCTTGGCTTTGGTCACAAAATTCTTGTTGCCCAGCTTGGCTTCTACTGATTCTTTCGCTTTTATTATCTGCTGTTTCTGTTTCTCCAATCGGCGTTGCTCGGCTTCCGGGTCAATCGCTTCATGGACATAAACCTCCGTGACGCCTGCAATCGAAACGGCGGCATTTGCAGGTTTAACAATATCCGTCCCGGCGTTAAATTCCATAATACCAGCCAATTGACTAATAAGCTCTGAATTTCGCTCAAGAATCTCAACAATCTCCTTTTGCGACTTAACGGATACAACCAGTCGTTCTTTCGGCGGTATATTCCGATTGCTTCTGATATCCCGTACGGTACGAACTATGGTCTGTATTATGTCGATTTGTTTCTCCGCGTCCGTATCACGCAGGGAGTCAACTATTTGGGGCCATTCTGCTACGACGAGGGCTCCGGTGTTTTTCGCCTCGGTGAGCCCTTCAAGCCGCCTGACCGGAGCGATCTCATTGAGTTTCTGGAATATTCCTTCGGTTATAAACGGGACAAACGGATGTAACAAACGCAGAGTCTGATCCAGCACAAAAGCCAGGACATTCTGGGCGACTGGCCGTTTCTGCTCATCCTGCATTCGAGGTTTGGCCCACTCAAGATACCAGTCGCAAAAATCGTTCCAGAAGAACCTGTAGAGCAGGGCTAAAGGCTCGCTGTATTTATATCCATCCAGAGACCTGGTTGTCTCTGCAATCGTATCGGTCAAACGGGACAGAATCCACTTGTCGGTAATATCCAATTTGCCCGAATCAAAACCGGCCGGGTCAATACCGTCAAGATTCATCATCGCAAAACGCGAGGCGTTCCAAAGCTTGTTACAGAAATTTCGCCCGATATCGAGCTTCGGCGACGTATTTACCTGGCGCCCGTCGGGCAGGGTCATGGCCGCCACCGGCATCCTTATGTCCTGTGTGTCCGTAGCCATGCTTGCCAGCGTAAATCGCATCGCATCGGCCCCGTGGCTGTCGATAGCAACCAAGGGATCGATGCCATTGCCGAGACTCTTGGACATCTTGCGTCCCTGGCCATCCTGAATCATCGCGTGGATATAAACATCGCTGAACGGAATATCACCGGCACAATATTGTCCCATCATTAGCATACGCGAAACCCAAAGCGTAATAATCTCGCGGGCCGTGCAAAGCACATCGCCCGGATAAAAAGTTTTCAATTCCGGCGTATCTTCCGGCCAGCCCATCGTACTAAACGGCCAAAGCGCCGAAGAAAACCACGTGTCCAGAACATCCTCATCCCGCGTCCAGCCATCTGCTTCAATCTGCTTCTCAACATCCTCATGTCCCGATCCCACGGAGATATATGTGATCGAGCCATCATCCGAATCCATTGTAACCGAATGCACTTGATCAGCAAACTTCGATAACTCAGACAGCAACTGGTCTTCGTCGCCGGATTTCGACCATATCGGTATACGATGTCCCCACCAGAGCTGCCGGCTTATGGGCCAGTCTCGGAGGTTCTCCAGCCAGTTCTGGTATGTCTTTGCATAACGTTCAGGAATAAAACGCAGGTGGCCATCAAGCAGGGGCTTCAGGGCCAGACCTGCTAGGGAATTTATCGGCACATCCGTGCCCTCGATTAGCCCGGAGCCGAATTTCTCTGCCAGATGCTCGATAGGTTTCTTCACGGCGATATACCACTGGTCGGACAGATAAGGCTCGATAGGCACATGGCTGCGATAGCTGTGCCCGACTTCGTGTACGTATTCACGAACGTCCTCAAGCAGATCTTCCTTTCGGAACCACTCGACAATAGCCTCGCGGGCCTCAAAGCGGTCCATTCCGAGCAAAGATTGCGCTTCCGGCTCATCAGCGTCTTCCCAGCCGTACTTGTCGCTTATCGAGCCGTCTGGGGCCATAACGTTGATAACTTGCAGCCCATGTCTCTGACCGATCGCCCAGTCATCCGGGTCGTGAGCAGGCGTGACTTTCAAAAAGCCGGTCGAGAATTTTGCCTTCTCGTCTTCACTGTCGGGGTCTGGCAGAACGACATGCTCATCGGCAATGATGGGGATAACGCGACCGACAATCGGAAGCCGAACTTTCTTACCGAGCAGATATTTTGCATGTGGATCATTTGGATTCATCGCCACTGCCGTATCGCCCAGCATCGTCTCCGGCCGGGTCGTGGCTACGGTAACATACGCAATCGTGTCGCGGGCGTCCCGCCCGCGTGTATCGAGGGCATCCTGCCCTCGCTCTTGATCCGATATTGAGCCCCCCATCTCGCAAAATGGCCAGTCTTTTAGCGCCGCCTTTTCAGGATTTGCAAGTACGTAATCAACCTGGTTTCTGAAGTCCCTTTCATCGCGGATCAGATGGTCATAGTATTCATCCATCCACAAGGAACCCTGGCGGTCAAGCTGCTGGTTGATCTGCTTGGACGTGAATGATTTCCATGAATGGACGATCTTAGGCAACTCGTGGCCGTCGAATGGCCTGAGGATTGCATGAACGTGATTCGGCATCACGGCCCAGGCAACGAGTTCGTATCGTTCGCCGTCGAAATGCTTAAGTGCATTGTGCACGATTTCGGCAAGGTGCGGGTCTCTCAAAAGGCACTCGCCGTGTCCGGCGTCGAGGAATGATTCAATCTTCTCTGAGTGAAGTCGGTGCAATTCGATTCGCTCGATTTGGGTCAGGGGACGCTTTTGTCGTTTAGCTTCCTCGATAAGTCGCTGACGCTCAAGACGCCATGATTCGGAAACTTCACTTGGGACGGCATCAGCGAGCCGGAAGGTGACAGCGTAGGTGGTGCCTTGTTTGGACCAATGAGGAAGATAGCGCCCTTTTCGTTTGTCGATGGTCTGTTCGTTGTCTTGCGAAGGCAGGATGCCTTCGACACGCGCGGGCGGGACGCCCGCGACACCTTCAACAGGCTCGACGAGCGGGTACCTCATGTACCAGAAA
>CAZTDF010000108.1:7708-15321 GCA_964612465.1 uncultured Pirellulales bacterium | reverse complement strand
GCAGCCAGGACTTTGAAAGCTATCCAGGGTTTTTGAACCTTTTTCATAAACTCGATTGTCTTTTTCGGGGTAACAGACCAGATATTGTCGTTTTGAGGCTGCCTGTTGGCAGACCAATAATCGCCGCGATGCAACGTCTTCATATAAAAATCAGGTTTCATTCCCGCTTTTTCACATGCAATAATAACATCGAGTAAGTGACCACCGATGCCGGCGATGGTTCCATTCGCTTTAATATCTTCAAAGGCTTTTTGCACAAGGTCGATGCGACCTCTTTGCACAAGAGCATCCGCAACCTGGCCCTGCAAATAACCTCCAATCGCCCCGTTATCGAAAGCCATTTTTACATCGTTCATTATATCGCTGATGTCGGGCTTTCGCGGCTTGATTTGGGCAATCCACTGCATTTTGCCGCCCTGCTTCCAATATTTGTCCATAATCCTGACGATGTGACTGTCGGTTCGAAACTGGGCGGTATTTATGCCACACTCTTCACAAATGTGCAGAATCTCAACGCACTTTTCATCGGTGAAATAACGCCTCATCAAAGACGACACGTACGGCAAATCCCTGCTGTGAGCATTTCCACTGATGGGATTGCCGCCGACTATCAGTCTGCTGATAGAAACGTTTCCAATTTTGCGCAAAGGCAGATTACCGGCTGGAGATTTTTGTGGCGCTGATAGAGTATTAACCGAAGTCGCAGCTATTGCTGTAACAGCGGGTATAGACTTCAAAAACGTTCTACGGTTCATCAATTTTCCTTCCTTTTATTTTAAATCTGTTCTCAGCAATGATTGTATACGGATAGGAGAACACAACAAATCATTTTTTTCTACAGCCGTGGAATCAACCTGCCTGTCCGGCTCATGTATGAGCGGTATTCTTCGCCGAAGTGTTCGAGCATCATTTGTTCTTCTTTCGGAATCCGAGCTAAGTACAAAGGAATGGAGAGCACCAGAAACGCCCAGCCCGCTATCCAGTTCGCCAGCAAAAGTCCCTGCGCGATGGCCCAAAGCAAATGTGCCGTATACATCGGATGTCTTACATGGCAGTATACGCCGTTTGTTACGAGCGAGTGCTGCTGCGTAATTCGCAGCGTCGCCGACCAATTTCGCCCAAGGTCGGCGTGCGATCTCCAGAGCATGAAAATCGCCCCGGCAAAAGCTGCCGTCCCAACCCAGCCGCACCATCCCGGCAGAGCATAATTCGCAAAATCCAGCCACGACGTAAACAGATACAAAAGGGGCACGGCCATCCCCGCGCCGGCAGTACCGACCAATATAATATCCAGCACGCTGCCGCACTTCTTGTCGGCCTTAACGCCTCTGTGTCCGGCTGTAAAGATCTTGCGCACCACAGAGCCGACAACAAAACCGGCAAGAAAAACTACTTCAAATGTATTATGACCTTTAAGCATGTTCGCATTCTTTGTCGAACGAATGGCACTTAGCCGAAAAAGAAAGCCGACAAAGCACCGGCCAGAGCAACACCGACCGCCGGCAATGCCGTCTTGATAATAATTTTCAGCAGGGAAGTCTGAAAATAACTCGCCGACAACGGCAGGCACAGGTGGACTGGTGTCACCCAAAGGCCGAAAAGCAGACCGGAAAAGGCCAGCGTTTCGAGACCCATTTTAACCTCAGTGCCCGTGCCGATAAAGGCGATCAGGAACGGGTACGTAATCGCCACGGTGGGCATGGTGACTCCCGTCGTGAAGCCGACCAGCATCGGCAGCAAAAAAAGCAGCACGTGCGGCGGTACATGGGAGCTTATAAGAAAATCCACGACGCTGCCTATTGCGCCGCTGGCTTCAAGATTGAGCTTGAAAAAAAGCGCGCCGAAAATCAGCAGGACCATGTCCGGCTCGCGGGCGGCCTTGAAAACGTCAGACCATCGCCCGAAGGGAACCCTGTGCATCACCAGCAATCCGATGATGGCTAAAAAGATGCCGATAGCCGGCGGCACATCAAAAGCAATATACAAACCGGCGGTAAAAACAATGGGCCAGAAAGCGTGAAAGAAATCCTTCAGGTGATAACCCATGTGACGCTTGGCCGGCTCGTGCTCGGGGCGTTTCGGCGGGATGCCGAACATCAGCAGCACGATAACACTGACCAGGATACCCGCGCCGGTCAGCATGATATGATAGCAGAAGAGTGTCAGGGCGGAGATGCCGAGCAGGCTTTGAATGAGCGGCACCGCCGGAAAGAGCGGCCAGACCGGTTCCCATTGATGCCGGAACAGAAAGTTTATGGCGGCCAGCCGGCTGCGCTCGACGCCGATCTTGTCGCCCGCTTCCCGCACCATCGGGGCAGAGAGCATAATCCCGCCCGGCGTCGGCAGCATTCCCATCATCAGTGGAATCAGCGCCAGGGCAAGCCGGCGGCTTTTGAACAACCCCTGCATGGCCGGGACCAGCCGTTGCGACAGGCCGATCTCCTCCATCGCCGAACCGATGACGTTCACCAGCAGCAACAGAGCGGCCAGCGAGACGAAAAGGTAGCCGGTCGTTCGCGTCAGCGGCTGGCTGTGCCATTCTTCGGCCAACGCCCTGCCGACGTCCGACGGCCAGACTCCGAGCAACACGCCTACCAGGCAGGCCGATACCAGCATGGAAATCCCGATCTTAACCTTAAGCCGCAGCAGTGTCACCAGAGCGGCCAACGCTATCATTATGGATATAAGAGCATACACGCCCAATATATTAACAACACAAATCCGAAAAGGGAGTTTTTTATAAAAGAAATACCGCTAATCCCGTCAATCCGCCAAATCCGAACACAACCGCCAGCATTATGAAAATAACAGAAACACCCTGTGGAAAATCAGCCTAATGACATCGGTGGTAAGTTATGAGGGAAGATGTTGCCCCAATACCATCGATGAACTTATCAAGCTACTACGTGCTATTTTTGTGTTCGTGATTCGTATTGCTCTCTGGCTTTTTCGAAATCCACGGGATTCAGGTCCAGCTTGTTCAGGACGTTGGAGGCAAGCAGTGACGCGAGGATTTCGCCGCTTGGGTCGCTGGCCGAGACAAAATGAGAAAGAAAGATCAGGGCGCCGGCGAAGCTGAAGTCGCCGTTCATTATCGGCGAGTGGTGTCTGAGGACCGCCTCCTGGATGGCCGGCGAGAAATTCCACCTCCGGCAGATCCTCGCTCCGACGTCGCAGTGGTCCATCCCCAATTCCGCTTTCTCCTCATGAACGACCGAAACCATCCTCTCCCACAAAGTTCCCAGGACTCGTGAGCTGGTTTTGTTGTCGGCCACTATTAGTGCCAACCGGCCCACGTCGTGGACGAGCCCGGCCAGGGCGTGTATCTGCCGCTGCTCTCGCGGCAGTGAGCATATCCCGCCCAGAATATCGGTTGCGATGTAAATGTCCTCGCTATGGTCAACGTAGTCGTTCAGATATTTCAATGCGGCGAATTCCTGCTGGATCGCTTCTCTGGCGTAAGAAATCCCAATCAACTGCACCAAAGGCCGAATACCCACGTGCTGCACGGCATCTTCGATGCTCTCGAAATCCTCCGCCCCGCCGAAATACGAGCGTGCCAAAGCCAAAAGCTGGCTGCGCAGTTTCGGGTCACTTTCTATCAGCCGGAGTATTTCCGTTCCGCCCTCGGTCGGTTTTACCGCAGAGCTAAGAAGCTGATTGATATCGGTTGGAAACAGCGGCAGATTATCGACGAGCTGAGTTATCTTATGTGACACCTGCTCCCGCTTGTTGGTGTTTGGAGCCAGCGAATCCTGACTTTCATTGCCCAACATGATCACACCTCGAGAATAAAATACACACCTGTTTATCACACCCGCACATTATTGTGCCCTTACGCACATTTTCCGCAGCGACTTTCAGGTCTTCTTATGCAGCATATCGTATTCGGTCTCGAAGCGGAGCTTGTGCCGGACCTCTTCCTGGGCCAGTGCCATAAGGATTTCCCGTGATTCCTCGTCGTTGACATTTGGTATAAGATTCACGTATGTCCTGAAGGCCGCATCTTCCTTCTCCATACCAAGCAAAAGCATATCCGTGTAATCCATATCCAGCGGCGCATCGCTGTCTGATATTATATAATCACTCTCAGGACGGCCCGAGGGCATCTGCTGGGCGGGCATGGTTTTACCTGTTTTGATCATCTCCAGCTCAAGCTTAGCTTTGTGCTCCAGCTCTTCAGCGGCCAAATCTTCAAACACCTGCCGCATTCTCGGATCATCCACACGGCCGGCTAATGCCAGGTAAAAATAATACGCCTCAACTTCTCTGGAAATTGCATATTCCAGAATCTCCTGATCTGAATCAACTTTGCCCATAGCCTTCTCTGCCCTCATAATCAGTGTTTCATCTATAATCAAACATCCATAAAAACGCCTGATACTGCTGCTCGTCCCGCTTGCTTCGCTTATTGACGAATTATAATATCTTTTGTAAAAACTGCAACTTTTTTCGCCTTTTGCTTCTACTTTTATCGCCGGAGCAAACCGGAATAGCTAAGAGTTTGCCCGGACTATGCCCTCCACGGTCGAGTCCTCTTGATGTCCTTGAGTATCCGGCTCGCAATGAGCACATCTTCGGCAATTTCGAAATCAAACATCCCGGCCAGCACGAAATCGGCGCCATTTTCAAACGCGTAGCGGAAGGCGTCATTGGGCGGTATGGCGCCGGCGGCCATTACCTTGAACGCAAACCAGGGCTTTTCAACGCCTTTCATAAAATCGATTACTTCCTGCGGGTCGTTGCACCAGTAGCCAGGAACCTCTGCATAAATGCTCGTGAGTTCATCAGGCCTCGGCGCGCTTGGATAGTTGTGGTGGTGGAACGTCTTGATGTAGAAATCGGTGTCGATTTTATTTCGCTCACATTCTTTGATAACTCTCATATCGTGCGCTCCGACCCCGCAGGGCACATCGTACTCCTTGGCAATTTCCACAGCCCTGGCAATCATATCGATCTTACCTTCGGAAACAAGGCGATCGGCAGCAACTCCCCACAAATAAATCGCATCGACTCCCTCGTCGACGAGCTGCTTGACCTGATTGCGATAATCCTCCGGCTGCGTATCGACCTGGGCGGTCGGGCATATTATCCACTGAATCTTGCCGCCTTGCTCATTGCGGTATCTCTTGAGCATGCTCACAACGCCGGGGGCGGTATGGATAACGAGCGTGTTGACGCCGTGAGCTTCGGCCAGCGCCATCGTCTCGAAGATTTTTTCTTCAGTGTTATAGTGCGCCGTCAGATTATAGACATACTTCAAATCCCGGCTGTGCGTGAAATGAGTCAGCAAATTGCCGCCCAGCAAAATCCGGCTGATTTTAAGATCTTTGATCCTGCCCATCGGCAAGTCGGCCTCCGACGCCGACACGTTCTGTACCGTCCCGGATTTTTTCGCTGCGTCTTTAGCCAGGGCCTTATTTTGCGTAGCGCTCAGTGCCAAGGCTCCAGCGGCTGGTGTCAGCAGCGACTTTTTAATAAAATCTCTACGATCTATACTTTGTGACATTGCGATTCCCCTTCTTGTATATCGGGCCAAGTGGTAGTCACCCGATCACCAGTAAGTCGATTTTGTCCCTTGAATCGAACAATTGTTTTCATATGTGTTATTCTACTCGTTTTCCTGAATCTTCACAAAGCATTTCCTGCATTTTCACACTGAAGGGGTCCTAAGCGCCACTCACCGTTTCTATCTTGACATTCTATATCCAACAGGCTAAGTTGTTAATAGACTGTGTTGCATATTGTTATGTTGGGCCAGAAGGGAATACTATATGGCAGAATGCGAAAACATTAGAGACTTAAAACACCACGACCGTGAAGAATCCACTGAAAGATTCCTGGATAAAGACATGATTGTCAATGCGCTCAACATACGTCCTGGACAGATCATTCTCGATGCAGGTTGCGGCAATGGCTACATGGCAAAGGAATTTGCCGAACGACTCGAAGGTACAGGAAAAGTCTATGCGTTGGACCCCGATGAAATGCTGATAGAAATTCTGCAATCGGAGACGGAAGGAACTGTTATTGAGCCATTTGTGGGAGACATAACAGAACAGACAAAGCTGGAAGATTCCTCTATTGATTTGATTTACCTATCCACAGTAGTTCATGGATTTTCAGAAAATCAAGTAGCCGGCTTCCTTAAAGAAGTAAAACGCTTATTAAAAACGAAAGGGAAGCTGGCCGTTCTGGAAATAGAGAAGGAGGAAATTCCCTTCGGCCCCCCTTTGGAAATAAGGTTTTCCCCTGAAGAACTTAAAGAAAGAATAACCTTAAGCCCCACGGATTTAGTTAAGGCTGGGCAATATTTCTACATGCAGATATTTGAGAATTAGGAGCCACATATCGCCTGCCTTGTGAGAAGCTTTAGGAGATCGGGAGGAAAGGTGGTGGAAGACTTCGTTGTACGGAATGGAACTCAGCATTTCCGTAGAAAATCCAGAATAACCAAATATATCTGGATTCTCGTGCCGATAAGGAGTAAAAGAGTGAAATGCAACGCATAAGGAGTAAATATGGTATCTGACAAGCTGAACATTTACAATAAGCCAAAATTGCGTAATCCCCGATTGATACTTGGTTTCTCAGGCTGGATGGACGGCGGTGAAGTCTCGACAGGTACCGTTAAGTGCCTTATCGACAAGCTCGGCGCCCAAAAATTTGCCGAGATCGACCCAAAGGGATTTTATATATACAGCTTCCCCGGCTCAATGGAAATAACGGCGTTGTTTCGCCCTCATACGCAGATAAAGGACGGCATCATCGAGTCTTACGAGATCCCCGAGAACACGTTTTTCTGCAGCGAAAAAGACAATCTCATAATCTTTTTAGGCAAAGAACCCAATCTGAACTGGGAAGAATTTTCAGAATGCATCTTCTCGGTATGTGCTGAGTATGGCGTTGAGATGATATATTTCATCGGCAGCGTAGCCGGCCTCGTGCCCCACACGCGTGAGCCAAGACTTTTCTGCTCCGTCTCCGAATCCGGACTCAGGGAGACGTTCCAGCACTTCGGCGTAAAATTCACCAACTACAAGGGCCCCGCCAGTATCGTCACTTATCTGACCGCCAACTGCAGCAAACAAGATATTAAAATGGTAAGCCTCGTAGCTGCGATTCCCGCTTACGTGCAGGGCAGTAATCCCAAGTGCATAGAAGCAGTAACAAGAAGGATAGCAGGCATGCTGGAACTGGAAATGGATATCGACGACCTAATGACTATGAGCGATGAGTTCGAGAAGAAACTGGATGATGTTGTTCAGGAGCAGCCGGAATTGGAAAGCAACATCCACAAGCTCGAAGAGGATTATGACAACGATATTTTCAATAACGAGCTGAGTGACTTAAAGACATGGCTGGAGCAGCAGGGTATTAGAGTTGATTAGTAACCACTCCGCACGCCGACTAAGGCGTTCTGAACAATACCTTAAAACAAACGGGGCTTATACCTCATTACCCACATTTCTGTCAAGGATAAGGCATAGAAATAGAAAAAAGCGGTTGGATTTGCTCGAAAACATGCAATTCTTGTATTTGCACATTCAAAGAGACACTTGGCAAAGAAGAGTTTCGATAAAATGTTCAATTACCACCGCTTTATGAAGCGG
>CAZTDF010000108.1:0-7608 GCA_964612465.1 uncultured Pirellulales bacterium | reverse complement strand
GCAATGATCGCTATAACAACCAAGAGTTCTATTAATGTAAAACCACCTGTTTTTCGCTTGTACATAATCAAACTCCTCAGTATTCTGCCATTACTCTATGGGATGCGCAAAGCCTATATTCTGTTCTGCTAAATTTCGTACTTTCCTGCGTTATCCAATCCTTACTCTATCCATAGTCGTATTATACATCCAAATCTATTTTATGGCAACAGCAAAATTGCTCAAAATCATAGTTAATATGCTGCATAACAAGACCAGCCAACGAGTGAGGCTAAATAACATCGCCATAACGCCTAAAAAGTATTTGATAAAGGATGCTCTCGCAGCTCGAAGCCACTGCGAATTACTATAAGAACGGAAAAACCGTAGGTTCAGATAAGATTTTGCTTGAAGAGATGCTTCAAATCTGCTATAAAATGATAAAGTATGTTCTTTATGGCTGAATTATCATATTTCTATCTAAAGCCTGATATGAGACTTTTGGAAGGAGGTATTGCCAAACCATAAACAATTGTCCTGGTTAGACATAGATAGAATTTGGTGAAGTTGGGGATTTTACCAATCGTCTTGCCTTAAAATATAAGAGAAAGTTCAGGTATTGCTCAATTTCATTATTTTCAAGGATTATTGTGTTCAGAAAATCGTTTATATAGCTTCTTTCGTTTTTGTAATCAGCTCATCCGGCCTGCGTGGTAATGGGCGTTCATGAATTCGTGCTCGGTAGTTATGAAAAAAGTTTAAAACAGTTCGGGGCCTATACTGATTGGCTCGGTATAGGCTCTGTTTGTTTGGTTTGTTAAAAAAATATGTAAAACGTACGAAGTTAATTATACAGGCCTCCACTTTGTTGACAGTGCCGGCTTAAGCCGCTGTTTGAGGTCTCGCTTATCCGAACCCGGGTGGCGGATTTACGTACAAAGCAATGGAAAGAAATTTTCGGCGGTAGTTCCGCCTTTCGAGGAGTTCTGAAATGCAGCTAAATCATCATATGACAATCGGCAACCTACAGAACAAGTATGGCATAAAGTCGAACGGACGCGGATGGATACCAAAAGCGCTTTTGTCGCTGGTATTAATGTCTGCCGGACTGCTCGTGATCGCTCAGATGCCGTATCTTCAGGGAGATGCGATTTCCGAGAGCGCGGCCGATTTCAGCAATCCGGGATTTGTGCCCAAACAATGGGTGGATGAAAATCGCTCGGCACCACATTTATCTGACTACGCATTCATGGCACAGGAATCGCAGGAGCAGGCCCCTTCGATGATTATCAGTGAGTTTATGGCGATCAACGGCAGTAAGCCGCCGCTGGACGCCGGGGAGCTTCTGGACGAAGACGGCGACTCGTCCGACTGGATCGAGATATACAATCCTACGGACACAACAGTCAACCTGGACGGCTGGTATTTGACTGACAGCACCGTTAATCTAAGACAATGGAAATTCCCATCCATAAATATCCAGCCAGAGACGTTCATGATTATCTTCGCTTCGGGAAAGGACCGGGATGATCCGGATGATGAACTGCATACCAACTTCATGCTCACCGGAAGCGCCGGCTTCCTGGCCCTTGTCAAACCTGACGGTGAAACGATAGAGAATGCTTACGAGTATCCACAGCAATTTGGCGACTTTTCTTATGGACCGAGCAGTAGTGGGGCCAGTCTTGCTATCGAAACAACGCTCATCGCGGAGTCCGCATCAGCAAAAGCGCTGATTCCGACAGATAGCTCGCTTGGCCTGGCATGGACCGAACCGGCATTCGACGACTCGCAATGGCTCGGGGGCAACACCGGCATCGGATATGACTACGGAAACCTGATCGGCCTTGACGTTCGCGCGATGAGAAACGTCAATCAAACGGTATACGTACGCATTCCGTTTATCGTCCCGGATGTCTCGGTCATTGACGAGCTGACGTTGCGTTTGAAATACGAAGACGGATTCGTAGCATATCTGAACGGCCGTGAGCTGGGTAGTGACAACGCCCCTCTCCGGAACGAGCTGACCTGGAATTCCGGTGCCAATGCTAACCGGAGTGACAGCATTGCCGTCAATTTTCAGGACTTTGACATAAGCGCTTACACGGATGTACTCGTTGTAGGCTTAAATGTGCTGGCTATTCACGGCCTGAACTACGGTCTGAGCAGCTCGGACCTGCTTATTCTGCCCGAGCTGATTGCCACGGAAATTCAATCGCTCGATCTTTCTTCAACCGCAGTTGGCTATTTCGAAAAGCCCACTCCCGGCGGAAAAAACAGCGGTGTCGTACCAAATCTCGGCCCGGCTATACGCAACGTCACGGAGAATCCGCCGCAGCCCGCCGACAACGAGGACCTGACTATAAGGGCCGAGGTGACACAAACGTTCGAGCCTGTTACAGGAATATTGCTGGGCTATTGTATCAATTTCGGCGGCAGCAAAAGTATTGAAATGTTCGACGACGGGCTTCATAATGACGGAGCGGCCAACGACAACATATACGCCGCTACCATTGACGCCGACGAATACGGCCCCGGTGACATGGTCCGGTGGAAGATTTTGTCCTACGACACTCAGATTAATGTCTCCGAGAGCCCTCTTTTTCTCATAAAAGAAGGCAGAATACAATCGCCCGAATACTATGGTACGGTTGTGTCCGACCCATCCATCAACACAAAACTGCCGGTCTTTCAGTACTTCGTCGAGAATACCGGCGCAGCAGGCAGCCGATCAGGCACCAGGGCATCCGTGTTCTATGACGGCGAATTCTACGACAATGTTTTCGTACGCCTTCGCGGCGGCTACACCACTCACGGGCGAAAGTTCGAATTCAATGACGGCCATCATTTTCGCTTCGATCCCGCCCTGCCGCGCGTCGACGAAATCAATCTGAACGAGCGGGGAGCCGAGCCAACCTACATACGCCAGGTCCTGGGCTGGGAGACATACGTTAACGCCGGCCAGCCCGGCAGCCTTTCATTTCCGATGCACGTCAGGCGAAACGGTCGGTATCATGCCGTCCGCATTTTCATCGAACAGCCGGACCGGGACCTGCTGCGAAGAAACAACCTTGACCCGGATGGCTCGCTGTATAAAATGTACGACGATCTGCAAAACGGGCGAATCGACGGAGAAGGTGTCCACAGGAAAAAGACCCGCCTGGACGAGGATTCCAGCGACCTTCTTGCTCTGGCCGGCGGCATTGATACCCGTAATGCCAACCGCAATCAATACGTGTTCGACAACGTCAATATCCCCGCGGCGATAAACTACTGGGCCTCTTCGGTAATCATGCACGAAAACGACCATACCCACAAGAACTACTATGCATATCGTGACACATGGGACCCCGTAAATAATCCGGGCGGCACGAACGAGTGGATGTTCCTGCCCTGGGACAAGGACCTGACTTTCGGCATTAACAACGGCATCGGCGGCGTCATCGCCGATCAGGACTGGCCGAATGATATACGCTCGCCAAGTCATCCGTTCTACGGTTGCTCCGAGCACCAGAAGAACGACCGCCAGTGGAACTGCCTTATCGACGCCCTTCACGACAACGAAATAATTCGCCGGATGTATCTACGCCGGCTGCGAACGCTGATGGACGATCTGCTCCAGCCGCCGAATACGTTTTTACCACAACGCAAGTTCGAAAAGAGAATTGACGAATTGAGGGCTCAGCTCGACATAGAACTGGGCTCCAGCGGATGGTACAGTGACCTCGATAGAATAAAGACCCAATATCTGACGGTCCGGCGACGGCACCTGTTCGAAAATCACAGCATCCACAATCCCGGTTACGACCAGAATGCCGGTATTCCCGACGCCCAGCCGGAAAGCGTTACTATTAATTTCGATTCGATCGATTTCAATCCCGTCTCCGGCAACCAGGACGAAGAATACATCGAGCTATCCAATCCCAACGCTTTTGAGGTTGATATTTCCGGTTGGTCTCTGCAAGGCGGCGTAGAACATTTATTCCCGCCCGGCACCGTCATTCCAAGATACGGCAAACTCTACGTCACGCCAAATGCCATGGCCTTCCGCAACCGCACGATAAATCCGAGTGGCGGTATGCAATTACTCGTACAGGGCAACTATAAAGGCCATCTCTCAAGCTGGGGTGAAACGATAAACCTCATCGACAGCAACGGGAATCAGGTTAACGCCATAACTTACCCGGGCGACCCGAGCGACCAGCAGCGATACCTTCGTATTACGGAGGTGATGTACAATCCGGCAGAAGGAGATGTATTTGACAGCCAGGAGTATGAGTACATTGAACTTAAGAACATAGGAACCGCCCCGCTTGCCTTAACCGGCGCGAAATTTACAGACGGAATTTCTTTCGACCTGCCCGGCATAACTTTAGCCGCCGGCGATTATCTCGTGGTCGTGAAAAATCAAGCAGCTTTTGCTTCTCGATACACCGTGCCCGGCAGCGTTCAGGTTTTAGGCACATACGACGGACAGTTATCCAACAGCGGAGAAAACCTGAAACTGGAAGACTCGACCAACAGCACGATTCTGGAATTCAGTTATAAAGACGGCTGGTACGATATTACCGACGGGATGGATTTCTCGCTAACCGTAAAGGATCCATCGAGCACAGAAATAAATCAGTGGGACAGTAAAAACAACTGGCGCCCAAGCGCCAATCCCGGCGGCTCGCCCGGCAGGGACGATACGGAGCAGATTCCCGCACTTGGCGAGGTCGTCATCAACGAACTCTTATCTCATTCACACGCCGGTGATCCGGACTGGATCGAACTGCACAATACTACTAATACTACCATAAATATCGGCGGCTGGTTCCTTAGCGACAGTTCGATTGACCTTATGGAATACGAGATTGCCGCCGGAACAACAATCGAACCATTCGGCTACTTCGTGTTGTATGAAGACCTGAATTTCGGCAATCCGGGCGATCCGGGCTGTCACGTGCCTTTCGCACTCAGCGAGAACGGCGAAACGCTCTATCTGCATTCCGGCGCCGACGGTGTATTGACCGGATACAGCAACCAGGAGAAATTTAACGCTTCGGAAACCGGCATCGCTTTCGGCCGCTATCAGAAAAGTACCGGCACGTACAATTTCGTGGCAATGAGCCAGAATACTCCGGGCAGCGCAAATGCGTATCCAAAAGTCGGTCCGGTCGTTATCAGCGAGATTATGTACAATCCCGTCTCCGACAATCAGGACGAAGAATATATCGAATTGCTCAACATCAGCGATTCAGTGGTGACATTGGCCGGGTACGATAATGAACAACTCATTGACGTGCCCTGGCGGCTTGCAGACGACAGCAACGGAATCAGCTTTGATTTTCCGCTCGGAACGACGATGTCACCCGGCGAGTATCTGCTGCTGGTCAAGGACCTGGCGGCATTTAATTCAGCATATCCTGCCGCTGCCGTCGGTATACAAATTTTCGAATGGGGAGCAGGCAGGCTGAACAACGCCGGCGAGAAAATCCAGCTTTCAAAACCGGGCGACCAGGTCGATGTTACGCGTTATTATATCCGTGTCGACCGCGTCAATTACAGCGACGGCTCTCATCCCGCCGGTGAGGATCCATGGCCGGACGGGCCGGACGGGCAGAGCAAATCGCTTATGCGCATAGTGCCTGCCGATTACGGCAACGATCCGGAAAATTGGATAGCAGCGAATCCTTCGCCGGGACAATAGTTTTTCATGGGGAATTATTTCTCTCTAAAGGCTAAACAACCTTGGCCGAGTTTGCTTGTTGCGCTTGACAATCTGCGCATAATCGTGTTTATTAGCACATTATGAATACAATTCAAATTGGACGACGGGATTTTATAAAAACCGCAGGTCTGGCGACGACCGGCCTGGTATTGACTGGTTGTCAAACGCCGAAAACGACATCCGGCAGCAAAGACCGCCCCAATGTCGTGGTTATCTTCACCGATGACCAGCGTTGGGACTGTCTCGGTATTATGCCCAAACCGCTGCTGGGCATGAAAACTCCTCATCTGGATCGACTGGCCAGAGAAGGAGCGTTGTTCGAGAACATGTTCGTCACGACGTCGCTTTGCTCGCCGAGCCGGGCTTCGTTTCTTTCCGGCTTATATGCCCACTCGCACGGCGTGATGAACAATTTCACGGATTATCCCACGAATCTGGCAAGCTACCCGCGCCGCCTGCAGGAGGCCGGCTACAACACCGCCTATATCGGCAAATGGCACATGGGCGAGCAGGATGACGAAAAACGCCCCGGCTTCGATTACTGGATCACGCACAAGGGCCAGGGCAAATACTACGACACCACCTTCAATATCAACGGAACGCGCCGGCTTGTCAAAGGTTACTATACTACATGCGTCACGCAAATGGCCGCGGACTGGCTGAAGGACAAGCGCAAAACCGACAAGTCGTTCATGCTGATCCTGGGTCACAAGGCCCCCCACGGCCCTTTTGTCCCCGAGGAAAAATACAAACACACCTATGACGATGTCCCGGTCCCTTATCCCGAGACAGGTTTTCACCTGGAAACCAAGCCAAAATGGGTAACTGAACGTCTCGATACGTGGCACGGTATCTATGGGCCGCTCTACGGTTTTCGCAAAAACTTTCCGGACAAAAGCCCCGAGGGCGTCGATATATTCGGAGATTTCGTTCGCAGCTACGCCGGCACAATCAATTCGGTCGACGACAGCGTGGGCGAGATTTACAAAACACTTGAAGAGATCGGGCAGCTCGATAATACGCTAATTATCTTTACGAGCGACAATTCATTTCTGCTCGGCGAGCATGGCATGATCGACAAGAGAACCATGCACGAAGAAAGCATCCGTGTCCCGTTGATCGTTCGTTATCCCAAACTTATCAAACCCGGCACGATTATAAAGCAGCAGGTCCTGAATATCGACATGGCTCCTTCAATTGTGGATATCTGCCGAACCAGGCCGCTCGGAAATATCCACGGCAGATCGTGGAAAGAACTGCTGAAGGGAAATGAAAAAGGCTGGCGAAAATCATGGCTCTACGAATACAACTACGAGAAACAGTTTCCCTACACGCCCAACGTCCGGGGCGTCCGCACCGATACGTGGAAATATGTACACTACCCCCACGGTGACGGCGAACCGGACCGCCATATGGCAGAGCTGTATAACCTGAAGGAAGACCCGAACGAAAAAAACAATCTTATCAATAATCCGAAATACAGCTTTATCGTCGCGGCCTTAAAGGCGGAACTGGCTCACTTGCTCAAACAAACCGGTGCTTTGCCGGATAAAATGCCGCTCGACGAAGGAGTAAAAATGGAGCTGCCGGAAAAATCAATTCGATAATATAATGCCAAAAATGTGCTGAAATATATTCATAGCAACGTGGGCCGAAAGCCTGCATTAGATATTACAATTGGAGGTTTTATCATGAGTAAGGGCAGCAAAAAGACTTCGAGACGTGAGTTTCTACAGGGTGCCGCAGGAGCTGTGACGGCGTTTACTATTGTGCCGCGTCACGTGCTGGGACAGGGGATGACCCCGCCGAGCGAAAAGCTGAATATCGCAGGCATAGGCGCCGGCGGCATGGGAGGCGGCGACATCAATGCCGTGGCCGGCGCGGGCGGCAATATAGTAGCGCTCTGCGACGTCGAC
>CAZTDF010000107.1:10750-15369 GCA_964612465.1 uncultured Pirellulales bacterium | reverse complement strand
CTCCCGGCCATTCTGGACCATCTGGTCGCGAAAATCACTTGAACATTATCTTAGACACTGATTAACACGGTCTTTTTAGACACGGATTTACACCGATTAACACGGTTTTTAGATTCACCACGAATGGCACGAAGAACCACGAAGAAAAATCAAATAATCATTAGTCAATAGAAAATAGTCAATAACAAAGGCCATAGAGGGCACCGAGAACACAGAAAAATAATCAATCATCAATAATCATTTAATTTCCCCCCTTTCTTCCTTGCTCGACAGGGAAAAGCATCTATAATTGAACATAGCGGATATGACAGCTCTGAAGCGGCAACGCAGTAGTTTGTGCTTTCTTGATTTATGCCGAGAGGCTTGGGATGTTATACGTAAACCATATAAACGTAGTTATGTTTTTATTTAAGAGGAAATTATAGTCTAAAACACCTTGGGAGTTATTTTTATGGGAGATAGCATTTGGGGACCAATGTGCAGCGAATGGTGTGGTCCGGATTGGATAGATGACGGCACGATGTGTCGCAGTAAGTCGTCCGCCCCCGGTCCGGCCGGCATTAATGAACTGCCACAAAACACCAGACCAAATGGTCCGCTGAAATACTGGACTTCACGACTGATGAGGGATTATAGGCAGCATTTACCAATGAACTGTGGCGGAATCGCTGCGGTATTTGCAGTATTTGGAATGAAAAAGAAAGTGCCGGATTCAATAGTAAATACTGTGTTAATAGAAGAAAAGTTGTCAGCCTTGAATATTGCAGGGCATGTTAATAAATTGGGTGGCACTGAATTCAAAGCAAATGCCTTTCTTATCGGATCAACAATACCTACTTCAGGTGACAACAAAACGCCAATTAATTTTCTTGAGAAACTAAGTAAAAGTAAGGTTAAAGAGGGAATAAAGGATATACTTAAAACCAACAATGCACGATGTGCGGTTATCTCTTGTAATACAAATTTTGGGTATCACTGGCAAGTATTTTATTTGCCTTATGAAAAGGATAGTTTAGCGATATATAATGAGAGAGATGGCTGGCGTCCCGTGATAAGTAACGTGACTCTCGGGACACCATCAGGGTTAGTGTTAGTTAGCGGTCCGCGATTGGAAGAATAGACTTCTTATACGGACAAGGGGATGTATAACCAGTCATCCAAGTCGACACCAAAAAGAAAATAATTATGACCGTTTGTGATTTCGAGGCTTCGTTTCTGAGCAGCAGGTCGACCGAAAAGTAGAAATAGGCCGAAGGTGCAAAGGAGAAAAAGCAGGCTTTAATACGGTTTCTGATTAGTAACTGCGCTTGATTAGGTCATCTCGAGCGAAGCGCAGCGGAGTCGAGCCCTTCGTCTCCGCTCAGGGTGAAGACAACCTTCATGCCGAGCGGAGACGAGGCACTCCGCTTGAACGCCACTTCGTGGCCCTCCAGTCGAAATGGCAAAAGTGCACAATTTAATCGTATTTCGTATAAGTTGTAAATAAACAAAAGTAAAAGAACTGAATAAGGTAAGATAAATATGTAAACGTGCTTATTAAACTCATATCGAAAGCGCCAGATAAACGTCATATAATGGACAAATGATAATGAGAAGAGATGCTCAGGACAAACGAATAGCCGCGATTCTCGGAGAGATCGAGGACTTGAATTTCGATGAAACAATTGACATTTTTTGTGAATACCTCAAAACCAACCTGTCACTGCCGTGCAAAGTTACGGGAATAGAAGATTTCAGGTGGGAAGAAATCTATGTTTTTGGTTATGGGGATGAGGAGGAATATGACAATCTCAAGAAAACTCAACCCTCTTACACCGATCGCTACGAGCTTATTGAGATAGATCGTAAAGGTAAATCCGAATGGATGCTGTTCTGGGAAGACGATATCGGTGCCAATGTCCGTCGTATTTCCGATGGCAAGGAGTTCTTGCTTGGGCTATCAGAACTCGAAGCCACAGACAAGAAGTCGAAAAACTACCAACTTCTTGACGATTACTCCGTTTGGCTCGTTAATAACCGCTAATGCAACGTTTATTTAAGCTTCTATTGATTATGTGTTCTCAGTTCCGATGATAATACGCACATAAACGGAAACCGAAGACAACTGGCAAATCCGGGAATTAAAGTTGTATGCCTGCCCTATAGTGGGTACATTTATCGACGAGTTGTGCTTGGTAATGAGAAGGTTTTAAGAGCTGAAATCAGGCCGCCGGCCTTGAATTATGCGGACCAAATAAAAATAATAAATATATAAGCTTTGCATTCAAGCCTCTTGCAGGTTATCTCGCAAAAGCTTTTTTGCGTAAGCCCTTTTATAACAATTACTTAATCGGCAAGCGGGTGCATTCCAAACCTCTTGACAGTCTATTACCCTGCTATTTAGCTCCATTTGCATTGTATGATTTCTGTTTTATACTTTATGCTGGGAGGGTCTAATCATGGCAAAGCAAGAAAGACATCTTTTAGACAACCTGGATGGTAGTGCTGCATATTGGCAATATCGCCACAAACCAGCAGAATACGAGAGACAAAAACCCTATAAGCAAGTAGAGCAGAACACAGACGATACATGGATCATATTGCTTTGTATTCTTTTCACAATAGGTTTTTTAGCCCTGCTTGCTAAAACGACAATTTGGAGTTATTTTTAGTATATCATCGTGTTGGTACTTTGCTACTTACTTCTTTGTTCAGAATTTGGTCTATTGGGAAAATCCCGGCCGGCCGGGATTACTTGATTCACGCGATCTAATCATTTCGTAAAGCCGTGTCTAAAAACTACTTTCAGGCACGGAATCACTCAAATCTACACAATTTTTATCCTTTTTTCATAATATAGTGCTTATCTGCGGTTTCATAAACAATAAGTTTCCTTGTGAAGCAAACGTAAAGCTTGAATCTTTAAGACAGATTTGATATTCTACCCGGCGGTCCTAAGGGAATCGGCCGTAAAGGTGCCCTGTGGGCTGACGGAAACAGAGATTCGGCATACTCTTAAAAGGAATAAATTCAAATGAATTATTGCGTTGTAGGATTACAGTGGGGTGACGAAGGCAAGGGCAAGGTTGTTGATATCCTCGCCGAGCATAGTGATATCGTTGTACGATACGGGGGCGGCGCCAATGCCGGCCACACGGTTATCGTAGGCGACAGCCGCTTCGCTTTGCATCTTCTGCCCAGCGGTTCGGTTAGGCCAAATACTATCTGCGTTATCGCAAATGGTGTCGTAGTTGACCCGGATGTGCTGATAAAAGGAATTGACACACTCGCCGAGAAAGATATTTCGCTCGATAGTCGGCTGCTAATCAGTGAAAATGCCCACGTTGTGCTGGACTATCACAAACAAGAGGACCAATTACGCGAAGAGTCGCTCGCTAAAAACAAGATCGGCACCACTGTTAGAGGTATCGGCCCTTGTTATGCAGACAAGGTCGGCAGAAGCTATACTGTTCGGATGGGTGATTTAAGAGACCTACAAGAGCTCAAAGCAAAACTGCAAACGATCGTCGAGTACAAGAATAAAATTTTCAAAGCCCTTTATAATGCCGAGTCGATAGGTGCAGATGAAATCCTGGAAAAGTGTAAAATTTACGCCGGCAGGTTGCTGCCTTTCACTACAGATACGACCGAATTTCTGCATAAATCAATTGCCGGCGGCAAATCCATCCTTTTCGAAGGCGCCCAGGGTTCGCTGCTCGATCTGGATCACGGCACTTTTCCGTTTGTGACCAGTTCGAACTCAAGTTCGCTCGGCATGCCGGCGGGCTCCGGCGTTCCGGCCAAATTCGTCGATAAATTCGTCGGTTTAATCAAGGCCTACACAACGAGAGTCGGCGCCGGGCCTTTCCCTGTCGAGCAGGAAAATGAAACGGGCCAATATATCCGCGACAAGGGTCATGAATACGGCACCACGACAGGCAGGCCCCGCCGCTGCGGCTGGTTCGACGCCGTGCCGGTAGCTTACAGCGTGACTATCGGCGGCATAGACGAAGTCGCGCTGATGCATCTCGATACGCTCAGCGGCCTGGAGGAACTGAAGATTTGCAGGGCATATAAAATCAACGGCAAGGAGACAACCTTCTTCCCGGCAAACGAAGCCAGACTCTCCCAGGCCGAGCCTGTTTATGAAACAGTCCCCGGCTGGAGCGAGGACCTGACAGAAGTAAACAATTTTGAGGACTTGCCGGCGAACGCCCAAAACTATGTCCACCGAATCGAAGAATATATCGGCAAACCGATAACATTCGTCGGCGTCGGGCCAAAACGAAGTCAGACAATATTCAGACAATAGGGTTCATCTCTCTCGAAAATATGAACTTAATGCTATAAGCTGTGCCGGCCATGGAAACTTTTGAACAGAAACTCAAAAAAACCGCAAAACGACTTGGTTTGAAGCTCGAACAGATACCCCGTCATATCGCAATCATTATGGACGGCAACGGCCGGTGGGCACAGCGTAAATCGCTGCCGCGAGTCATGGGGCATCGCCAGGGAGCAAAAATAATTGAAAGAATAGCTTTATTTTGCGTCGATTTGGGCATCGAATCTCTGACTTTGTATTCTTTCAGTACAGAGAACTGGAAAAGGCCCAAATCCGAAATCAAAGCCCTTATGCACAT
>CAZTDF010000107.1:5117-10650 GCA_964612465.1 uncultured Pirellulales bacterium | reverse complement strand
AGCAATCTGGGCGAGCCGGACTTGTTGATCCGCACGGCAAACGAAATGAGAATCAGTAACTTTCTGCTCTGGCAGATTTCATATAGTGAATTCTATGTTACGAAAACGCTTTGGCCTGATTTCAAAAAGACATCCGTCGAAAAAGCAATCCTGGCCTATGCTTCAAGAAAACGACGTTTTGGTACTATCTAAACGAAACTATAGCTTATAAACAACAAGCTTAAAAATATAAAGCTGACTTTTACAAAGCACACATATGAATTAATATGCTCAGATACAGGTTGTTTTTTGGAACATTGATGACGCTGTTCTTTACCGCTGCCGTCATTTTCGACGGCTGGATGGACGGCTCTCTTTCAACTTTAGCCGATCCGGCTCGGGCCGGAGTGCAGGGAACGATTCTTTGCATTCTCGTCGTCCTGCTGATAATTCCGGCACAATTCGAACTGTCGAAACTCGCAGCGGCAAAAAATTTGAAGATTTTTCTCCCTGTTTCGATAACCGCCTCGATTTTATTCGCCGCATCACCCTATTTACAGCAGTTCGTAGAATTTCCGCCGGAAACTTATCTCAGTCTTCTATCGGCTTTCGTGCTGTTGGCATTGCTTTTATACCAATATAAGATCCACGGGACTTCGGGCGTTTTAGCCAATTGCGGAGCAAATTATTTTTCGATCCTGTACCTGGGACTTCTCAGCAGTTTCTGTATCGCAATTCGAATAGAGTTCGGACTCTGGCCTTTGCTAATGTTTGTTTTTGTCGTAAAATCTGCTGACATAGGCGCTTACTCGACCGGGACCCTGTATGGCAAACATAAATTTTCGCCAAAAATCAGCCCCGGAAAAACATGGGAAGGTATGGGCGGCGCCGTTGCAGCAGCGATATTTGTTGCTATTGGTTTTGCGTTAATTTGTGATATAATGCCCTGGTGGCCGGCGGTCATATTCGGCCTTGGTTTTGCGTTTATCGGCCAAATGGGCGATCTGGCCGAGTCAATGATAAAACGAGACGCCGAGCAGAAAGATTCGGCAAACAAGGTGCCCGGCTTCGGCGGCGTACTGGACATCGTCGATTCGCCTCTCGTTGCGGCGCCGCTCGCATATTTATTCTTTATGTGGAGCTCTTGACAGAGCAGAGCTTTGGAAATCACAATACAATTAGATTCAACCGACAAGCAGCTCGAATTGTTCGGCCCCGCCGACAGTTACCTTCGGCTTTTACGCCAATCACTCGGCGTGCAGATTACCGCTCGCCAGAGCAGGTTAATGATAACCGGCAAAGAACTCGATGTGAAAAAAGCCGCTGAGATTGTCGAGAAAATGCAAAAACAGCTTACCAAACATCGTTCACTCACCGCCGAGGACGTAACCGCCTATATCAAGCACAAGGATTTACTCAAAACTCTCGGCACCGGCAAGGGCATTAGTGTCTATTCGCATAAAAAGGTCATCGAGCCGACTACAAAGGGACAGCTAAAGTATATCGAAACGATGTTAGCCAACGACCTGACCTTTTGTATCGGACCGGCCGGGACCGGCAAAACATACCTGGCCGTCGCAATTGCCGTCTCAATGCTGAAGAAAAAAGAGATCCGGAGAATCGTCTTGGCGCGACCTGCTGTTGAGGCCGGCGAAAAACTCGGATTTCTGCCCGGCGATTTGCAGGCAAAAGTAAATCCATATCTTCGTCCCCTGTTCGACGCTCTCGAAGACATGATGGATTTTACGCAGATGAAAAAATTTGTGGAGCTTGATATAATCGAGATAATTCCGCTCGCCTTCATGCGCGGCCGGACATTAAACGAAGCCGTCATCATCTGTGACGAAGCACAAAACACCTCGGCATTACAGATGCTCATGGTCCTGACAAGACTGGGGAACGGCTCGAAAATGATAATAACAGGCGACATAACACAAATTGACCTGGAACCCGGACAGAAAAGCGGAATGATCGAAGCAATTGAAACGCTTCGACGAATCAAAGGCATAGGTTACACGGAATTAAACCAGAAGGATATAGTGCGGCATCGACTGGTTCAAAATATTGTGCAGGCTTATAAAAAAAGAGCCAAAGCCGATTAGCCGTCAATACGTGCAGGGCAGATAGATGGGATTTTGGAAGAAAATAAATCCAAGGCGAAGTCAGGTTCGCAAGAACATATCCGCCGAGCGCTTTTCACGAATAAGCCGGCTCGCCAATACTGATTCTTTAATCTCGATCCTGATATGGCTGCTTTTCGTTGTCCTCTGCACCCTCATTCTATCTGTCCCGCAAGCCACTATTCTCGAAGTAACACCAATAGCTGTTATAGTTGTTTTGATTTCGCTGGCCTGCGCTTTGTATATCCACCACTTCCAAAAGCGAATAACAAAAAACCACGCCAGAGCGCTGGTTCTGGTCGGATTATACATCCTGTTATTAGTCACAACAAAACTCGGCGTCCTGTCAACCAGGCTAACCTTTTGGGCTACTGCAACCACCGTCACAACTGCAATTATTATGACAATCGCTTATGACCAGCGTTTCGCAATAGGTATGAGTATCTTCTATTGCCTTTTTGCCTGTCTCGTCGTAGAGCCGATAGAATCTCAACTGACGAACTTCTATCTGTTTTTGACAATGGCCGCCGGCGCAACTACCTGCTGTTTTTGTCTGAAAGAAATCCGCACGAGAATTAAATTGCTCCAGGTCAGTACGCTGGCGGCGGTAATCGTATTTATAATAGCAGCCGCTCTGAACTATTTATCCCAGAACCTCGACACTGCTAATATTATCAGGGACTCCGCCCTTCACGCGGGCATTACCCTTGTGGTCGGCGTGCTCATTCAGGGTTTGCTGCCGCTTATCGAAAAAGCCTTTCGCATAGCAACGAGTATGACGCTGCTGGACTACAGCGATGCCAACCAGCGATTGTTGAAACGGCTTCATATGGAAGCTCCCGGTACATTCAGTCACAGCCTGTTAATTGGCTCAATTGCCGAGGCCGCCGCCGAAGCAATCGGGCGTAACGGTCTGTTATGCCGTGTAGGCGCCTATTACCACGATATCGGCAAAATCAATAAGGCCGGCTATTTCGTTGAAAATGAACTTGGCTCGGCCAGCCGGCACAAAGAACTCTCGCCGACAATGAGTTATTTAATTATCGTCGGTCACGTTAAAGACGGGATAGAAATGGCCAAGGAATACGGCCTGCCCAGCGTGCTTCGACAATTTATCGAAACTCATCACGGCACAACATTGATCGAACATTTCTACAACGAGGCAAAAAAACAAAAAACGAAAAACGCAAAAGGTAAAACCGCCGAGGCTCCTTCCGAGAGTGAATTCAGGTATCCGGGCCCGAAGCCGCAAATAAAAGAAGCTGCGATCGTTATGCTGGCCGATACCGTAGAAAGTGCCGTCAGAAGCCTGCCTGAAGTAACACCGACAAAAATAGAAGCGGTCGTGCACAATATGTCGATGAAACGGCTGCAGGACGGCCAATTCGACGAATGTGACATGTCCCTGCGGGAACTCAGTCAGATAGAAGCAAGCATATCTAAAACTCTCGCGGCCCATTATCACGGACGAATCGCATATCCAAAGCCGCCGGATGAACCTCCGAAAACAGAATCCAAGTCCGAGTAGTGCGAGCAAAAAAATAATTGATAATCATGGCTTCTTCCAGACAAGACCAAGATATAGTCATTCAAATCATTAAAAATTTCAATGACATAGACATATCTCCGCTTAAGATAAAAAAAATGGCAAAGGCCATATGCAATCGTTTTGCGAGGCACGAACCGAGAGAGATAAAATACGAGATTAGTATCGCGATAGTTGACGATAATGCAATCCGACAATTGAACAGAAAATTCCTGAACAGCAAGGCTGCGACCGATTGTTTGAGCTTCGATTTATCCAACGATGAAAAGGGGCTGAAAATTTTCGATCTGGTCGTTAACGGAGAAATGGCCGTCCGGCAGGCAAATGAGCGTGGCCATTCAAACGAAGCCGAGCTGGCCTTATACATCACGCACGGTTTGCTGCACAACCTCGGATTCGACGATTCGGCAAAAAGCCAGGCCCGGAAAATGCACGAGACAGAAGATGAAATTTTGCAGGAATTTGGCTACGGCATAGTATATAATAAAGATACAAGACCAAAAGAACATTAGAGCACAGGGAACGTAGAACCTGTGCATCAAAATAGCTGAAGGGGTATCATAAAGTGAATTACGCTGGTTGGGCGGTTCTGTTAATTTGCCTTCTCGCCGGCGGCTCATTGTTCTTTTCCGTCAACGCCGTCGCTCTGCGAATATTTTCACACGTCAAATTACAGGAAGCATTCAAAGCGGCCATCAAAAAAGAGGATTCAAAAGATCTCACCGAGCGGCTGGCGGAGAAGGAAGAAGATCTGATTTTGACGTGTTCCTTATACCGGCTCATCTTCAATATGTGCATACTGCTGGGGTTGGTATATGTTTTCACCAGCCGGGGCGATCCGGCAAGCCGGGGCAGCCCTGTCGTCGACTACCTCCTCGCAGCTATTGTTGCGTTTGGGATATTTTCAGTATTCAGTCTGGCCATTCCTCACGCCTGGGCAAAATATGCGGGCGAAAAAATCCTTAGCCGGACGTACAAGCTGCTTATGCTCTTCGCGTTTATCGCTTCGCCCATTCTTTACATCTTCAAACTATACGACGGCTTTGTCCGGCGTCTGGCAGGTATCGCCGAAACAACGCCGGAAGAACAACACGAAGAAAGACAGGAAGAATTCCTGACGGGCCTCGAGCAGCACAGAACCGATGGCGTGCTCGACGAAGAAGAGCAGGAAATGATCGAGAACGTTTTGGAGTTAAGCAGCAGCACCGCCGACGAAATTATGACGCCTCGCACCGACATCGTCGCCGCCGAGGTCAGCTCCGATTTGCAGCAGGTTCTGCAAATCATCACGTCCGGCGGCCATACTCGCATCCCGGTTTACGAAGAGAATATCGATAATATAGTCGGCCTTATTTACGCCAAGGACCTGCTGGCCGAGATAGGCAAAGATCCAGTGGATTTCAAGCTCCGTGAGAAAATGAGGAAGGTCTACTTTGTCCCTGAAACAAAACCTCTGCGCGTTCTGCTGCACGAGTTTCAAAACCAGAAATTGCACATCTCAATCGTGCTGGACGAATATGGCGGCACAGCCGGCATCGTGACACTGGAGGACATCCTCGAAGAGCTCGTGGGCGAAATCGCAGACGAGTACGAAGAAACACCCACCGAACCTATAAAAAAAATCGATCAAAACACGATCGAGGCCGATGCCAGAACGTACATCGACGACCTGAACGACGAGTGCGATTTAAATCTGCCCGAAGACGAAGATTACGAGACGATCGGCGGCTTTGTTTTCTCCCGCCTGGGCTACATCCCAAAAACCGACGAAAGCTTCGACTACGAGAATCTAAAGTTCACCATCGCCTCGGCCGAAGCCAGAAAAATCAAACGAATCAAAATCCAGAAAATCGAAAATGGGTAGGGGCCGCCCCATGTGGCGGCCCTG
>CAZTDF010000107.1:0-5017 GCA_964612465.1 uncultured Pirellulales bacterium | reverse complement strand
GCCTGCCCCTACGGTGCAACCATGCTGACTAAGGACCTGGCTATCTGCATACGCGCGATCGATTATTCCGAAACATCTCAGATTGTCTCGTTTTTTACAAGGGCCGCCGGCAAAATCGATGCCATCGCGAAAGGCTCAAAACGGCCCAAATCGCCCTTCGACGGACCCATCGAAGTACTCTCGCACGGGAATATCGTCTTTGTCGATTCGGGCGGAGAAAAGCTCGCCACCCTGACCGAATTCCAGCAGCAGCCCGCTCTGATAAACCTGCGCAACAACCTTTTTATGCTGTACGCCTGCCTTTTCGCCGCCGAGCTGATGAATAACCTGACACACGATTATGATCCTCACCCCGAGCTTTTCGACGGCTTCCTGGAATTTTTGCATAATGCAAACGAGCAAGATTCAACGAGTGATCAGCAGCGTGACATTCTGGCCCTGCTGATATTATTCCAATTGACCCTGCTCAGGGAAATTGGGCTCCAGCCCATTCTTAGTCATTGCGTAAACTGTAAAACGAGTCATGATTTACGAGCCGCAAGACCCGAACTTTATTTCAGCAGTTCCGCCAACGGGCTGATCTGCAGGGATTGCGAGCCAGGTTTTCCCGACAAAATCAGGCTCACGAAAGCCGCTTCAGCATGTCTGGTCGCCTTCAAACAGATACCCGGCTCAGCGGAGAAAACGCTTATGGAGATCGAAAAGGTTTTGGTCCAGCACTTAACGGGACTGCTCGGTCGAACACCGAAAATGGCCAAACATATTCTTCAAGGCTGACTTTTACTGCCGGCGTGTTTCGGCAGGAAACAAGTTAACGTACTTGCATGATAGATACAGAATATAACACAGAACCGCGGTTTGGGCCAGGCACGGCGAAGTTTATCGCCATGATGCGAAGAGGTCTGGAAAACAGGTTCGCGCCGCTGGTCATAGCCGGGATCGCAGCGGTGATTATGCTTCCGGCATTAAATGCCGGCTTTATACAGGACGACCTGTTCCACCGTATAAGGCTTGTCGAACCATCTCAATTCCCGGAGGAATTTTCCGATACCGGATTGATCGACCCGGATGCAGGCAGTTTGTCGGTAGCGATGCGTGACATGCACTCTTTTGCTCGAACTCAGCGGGACATCGACAATTTGATGGAGTCGGGCCTGTGTCCATGGTGGACTGCTAAGGATTTGCGATTCGCCAACTTCCGGCCGCTGGACAGCTTTACCCATTGGCTGGATTATCGCCTGTTCCCGGATTCACCGCTCCTGATGCATTTGCACAACATCGCATGGTTCACGGCCGTGGTGTTTTTACTGAGCATCCTGTATCGACAATTAATGGCCCCTGTCTGGATGGCAACTCTTGCAGCACTGCTTTACAGCATTGATGACAGCAACTACTTCCCAGCGATGTGGATTGCGAATAGAAACCTGCTGCTGGCACTGTTTTTTTCCATCATTACCCTGCTGCTCCACCACAAGTGGCGGCAGCACAATTCGCTGGCCGCCGGCCTCGCTGCACCGTTTACACTGCTGCTTTCCTTACTATCAACCGAGGCCGGTATAGCAACTTTTGCCTACCTATTCGCTTATGCTCTTATCATCGACCGGGCAAGCCGGATCCGAAGAATCGTAAGCCTGGCTCCGGCTTTCATCGTTATTGCAGTTTGGCGGGTAATTTATAATGCACTCGGATACGGAGCGACGGCAAGCGGCTTTGTTATCGACCCGGGACGCGAGCCAATGCGTTACGCCCGGGCCGTGCTGGAACGGGCACCGGTTCTTCTTTCCGGTCAATGGGGCGGGACGCCCGCTGAAATGCTGAACATGTTTTCCGAATACACAGGGACATTGTACCTGCTTGCCTCTGCGCTTTTTCTGACGTTAATCCTGCTCGTCGTTATTCCGCTGCTGCGCAAAAACCGTGTGGCTCTCTACTGGTTTACCGGAATGCTGCTCTGCGTGCTGCCCATCTGTGCGACCAGCCCGATGAACCGCAACCTCCTCTTCGTGGCGATCGGCGCTTTCGGCGTGATGGCACAGTTCATCGGAGGATTGTTTGCTGAAGAAAACTGGGTACCGGGATCGCGCTTCTGGCGAGTCCCGGCAATGATACTCTGTGCAACGCTAATATTTGTTCACGGGGGATTCGCCATCGTATCCCGGGCACGAGCGCCAAAAACGGTATCCTTTATCTTCGATACTTTTTATTCGACGATTAAAGTGGACTCCGCCGACGACCTGACGGGTAAGACCCTGGTGGTTGTCAATGCTCCCAATCCGTTTCTATTTCTCGGCTTGCCCGTTTTAAGAGATTACCAGGATAAACCCCTGCCGGCGAGAACCCGCCTTCTGGTCCCGGGGTACAACCCTTTGAAGATCACCCGCACAGGCGAAAAAACGCTGTTAATTGAAACTCAGGCCGGCAGCCTTCTTAAAACAGATCCTTCTCACAGAGATTTCAAGCCGAACTTCGTCTATTTCTATCATGAGCTAAGCAGCCTGTTCGGCGCCGAAGACATGCCGTTTAAGCCCGGCGAGAAAATAGAGCTGAGCGACATGTCGGCTGAAGTCATCAGCGTGGACGCCAACGGTCAACCGACAACGGTTCGATTCGATTTCGACGTTTCTTTAGACGATCCGGCCCTGCGCTTCCAGCAATGGAACTGGAAAAAAAGCGGCTTCGGTTCCTATACTAAATTCAAAGTACCGGTAGTAGGAGAGCATTCCTTTACGAACGGACCATTCGGCGATATGTAAGTCTATCCTTCACTTTTCTCAAAAAGTTCCGGTTGAGCAGGCGCGCTTTTCTTTTTGTGTGGCTTTATTCCGAGGTGCTCGCAGGCCTGTGGTGTTATTTCCCTGCCGCGTTTGGTTCGGCGTAGAAAACCTATTTGCAGCAAATACGGCTCGACGACGTCTTCGAGTGTATCCCGTTCTTCGCCGAGCGTCGCGGCAATTGCGTCGATGCCCGCCGGGCCGCCATTGTAGACATTAACCAACGCGCGCAGAAAAGCTCTATCCAGCTCGTCCAGGCCCAATGAATCGATCTGCTCCATCTTCAGCGAGCTTTCGACAATTTCCGAACTGAGTATGCCGGAGCCTTTGACCTGGGCGTAGTCACGGACGCGCTTAAGCAGGCGGTTGGCCACTCTCGGCGTGCCGCGAGAGCGGTTCGCAATCAATTCCAGCGTCCCGTCCTCGCACTGCAGTTGCAGCAATTCGGCGGACCTGGTCAGAATCTCCGTCAGCTCTTCGCTGTTGTAGAATTCCAGGTGATAGAGCATCCCGAACCGGCTGCGAAGCGGAGCACTGAGCAGCCCGGCCCGCGTCGTAGCGCCAATCAGAGTGAATCGCTTTAGCGGAAAATTTATCGTCTTTGCGTGCATCCCGCTGTCGACGGTGAAGTCGACCTTAAAATCCTCCATGGCCGGATAAATGAATTCTTCGACAAGAATGCTCAGCCGGTGAATCTCGTCGATGAAGAGCACGTCGCCGGTATTGATATTGCTCAGAAGGCCCATCACGTCACCGGCCTTTGCCAGGGCCGGGCCGGATGAGCACCGTATCCGTGACCCCATCTCGTTAGCCACGACGTTTGCCAGCGTCGTTTTGCCGAGGCCGGGCGGGCCATAGAACAAAATATGCTCCAGCGGCTCGGACCTTTGCCTGGCCGCTGCGATGGCGATGGCGACCTTTTCCCTGACATTCTGCTGGCCTACACATTCAGCCAATGATTTCGGTCGAAGCGAAATATTGAAACTCTCCTCGGCTTCGTTCAAAGATTGCCCGCCTATGATTCTGCCTATAGCCATTGTTTCAGTTTTGAATTTTAAGTTTTGAGTTTTAAGTTATTCAGACTTCTACGCCCTGTTTTAATCTGTATATCAGGGGCACAAGAGCCTCGGCCGACTTTATATTTGGATGCTTTCGGCAGGCCAATTCGACCATTTCCATCGCTTCGGTGCGTTTCTCGCCCCAGGCGATGAGAATTTCCAGGGCTTCGATCTGGAACGGTTTGAATCCGGCCGCCTGCCGGGCCGGTTCGGCTCCGGCGGCAAAAGACTGAAGCTTGCCCTTAAGCTCGGCGAGGATCTGCTGAGCCATTCGCTTGCCTATCGCCGGCAGTGCCATGAGGGTCTTGTCGTCGGCGTTCTCTATCGCCGCGGCGATGGTCGCTATCGGCATGCTCAAAGACCTCAGTCCCTTCTTGATGCCCATCCCTTTGACGCTGATATATTTCCTGAAAAAATCCCTCTCGCCCGTACTCAAAAAACCGACCATCCTCGGTATCATGTTTCCGCCGCCCGGAGTGCCCTCGTAATATTCCATCGTGCAGAGAGTCACGTCCGAGCCGACCTGACCGGACATGGCGCTGACACAATAGCCCGGCAGCATAACCTCATAACCGATGGCCCCTACCTGAACCAGGCAGCAGTCGGTATCGAGCTTAATAAGTTTACCTTCAATCTTCGCTATCATGTATCAATTGACTATTTTCTATTGAATATTTATACGCTTTTTCAACCGTCATTTATTAAACACTACGCTTTTTGTCGAGTTCACACAGCATAATGCCGCGGCGATGGCATCGGCGACGTCGTTCGGTTCGGGCGGCTCGGGCAGACACAGAATGGTCTGAATGGTTCTCTGCACCTGTTCCTTCGACGCCCTGCCGTTGCCGGTAATCGATTTTTTTATGCGCGTGGCACTGAAACTTCTGACCTCAATCGCCGCTTCGGCACACTTTTGCAGTATAACACCTCTGGCGTGTCCCATCAATATCGCTGTCTTCGGATGTGCGTAGTGCGAGTACAATTCTTCCACCGCCACAACGTCAGGGCATAAACTTTTAATCAGTGACGCCGTATCGTCGGCTATCCTGTTCAATCTCTGCTCCAAAGCCAGGTCGGCAGGCGTGCGAACAACACCGGCCTCAATCAATTTCTCACCGCCCGGCCCAATCTCCAGGCAGGCATACCCGCAGACGAGCAGACCCGGATCTATGCCGAGGAATCTCATTT
>CAZTDF010000106.1:0-15388 GCA_964612465.1 uncultured Pirellulales bacterium | reverse complement strand
ACTCGAAGATAACGATATGTACGCTGCCGTTCGTCGTAGTCATCGGACTACGCACTTAATACTGTTGCCAAGGTATACTCCACACGGCAGAAGGATGCTCTGTTTTTTTCAAATCACTCGAAGATAACGATATGTACGCTGCCGTTCGTCGTAGTCATCAGACTACGCGTCTGATACTGTTGCCGGAGTATAATGCTCCATACGGCAGGAGGATAGCCCAATCCCCTGGCGGCCAGATATACGCCGTGTATCCTCCGGGCGAGCCTCGCATTCTTCTCTGTTCGAAAGAGTGTTTTCGGCTCTTGGATGGTGTGACGATCTTTGAGATTCATAATAGCCTCCATGCTTAAAAACACTTTCAATTGACTACTATGAACTATACCGGCATTTATATGCTCAGCGCATTAAATAATCGTAATTCGTATAAGCCCTCTTTTTGCCATATCCTCTGGATGCGTTTATGGTTGACAATCCAGCCACTTTGTCTGAGCTTGGCGGTAATCATCCGATAGCCATACCGTTTATGCTTCTTTGCAAGTTTATTTATCTCTGCTGTCAAAGCCTTGTCCTTATCCGGCTGCTTCGTTTTATAACGCTGCGTCATTCTGGGCTGACTGATAACTTCGCATGCCCGACGCTCGGAAACGTCCATTTGCTGTTTTATACGTTCTGTTGCCCTTCGCTTACTTGCCGGGCCTAGTAATTTCCCGAGAGAGCTTCTTTTAGAATCGCCTTGTCAAGAGACAGATCCGCAACAAGTTTTTTAAGCCTGGCGTTTTCCTTTTGCAGGCTCTTGAGTTGTTTAACCTGGTTAAGCTTCATTTGCCCGTACTGCTTTCGCCAGTTGTAGTACGTGGCATCGCTGATTTGAAGTTGCCTGCAAACCTGCTCGACGGTACTACCCGAAGCTATTGCAGCATCGGCCTGTCTTAGCTTCTTGACTATCTGTTCCGGCGTGTGTAATTTACGTTTTATAAGAGCATCCTTTCATTAAAAGCCTACTTCTTTTATCGGATACTCTCTAATTAATACTGGTACAGTTCTTGGGGGTCAGGCCAAATCCGAAGGGGCACGATTCTTTACTTCGGCATTGGATATTCACTGAACCGCCTTTTATCTCCTGAATATTGTATCCTGTATTCATTCTGTTATATAATATACGAAAATTAACACAAGATGTCGGGCATATTTTGGAAAATCTCCGTGACTCGCCGCTTGCCAAGCGTTGCCCGTGACCGCCAAAACCGACCATATTGCACTTAACATGTTAATACAACTTCCTTCAAATGCAGGGTTTAGGATATCAGAGTTACCTGTAAAGATGTTGTAAAAAAAGATGTGACCCCTTGCCTCCTATGGATTATTAGCGACTATGGCTTGATTCTATCTATGAAAATATAGTTGAAATTAATCCTGCCCATCTTAATATAAGCAATTGTTAATATTGAAGCACGAAATTTTAATGAGGCTAAGAGTCGATATTAATCGCTTTGGTGGGGGGTTCCAACTGGAGACAGAAAATGAGAAGGATCGTATACGTCCTGTTTTTCCTTTGTTTATTGCTGCAAACGCAGTTCGCCACCGGACAACAGCGGTACCAGCCTAACTGGGAGTCTATCGATTCCCGCCCGACCCCACAGTGGTTCACAGACGCCAAGTTCGGCGTATTCATTTGCTGGGGTTTGTATTCGGTTCCGGCGTGGACTCCGAAGGGTAAGTACGCGGAATGGTATCAATACTGGCTCCGGGAGAAGTCATTTGAGGGCAAAGTGTACGATTTCCATGTCAGGACTTATGGCAGGAATTTCGAGTTCGAAGACTTTGCCCCAATGTTCAAAGCCGAGCTGTGGAATCCGGACGAATGGGCCGACCTGCTTGAGAAAGCGGGGGCTAAGTACATTGTATTCACCACCAAGCATCACTCCGGGTACACAATGTGGCCCAGCCGCCAGGCGGAACAGACCTATGGTGAGAACTACAATCCTGTCAAGGTCGGCCCCAGGCGAGACATTGTAGGGGATATTGCCGCAGCGGTGCGCAAGAAGAACATCAAAGTGGGGCTCTATTACTCTCTGTATGAATGGTATCATCCCTTGTGGCAGAGCGATAAGAAACGCTTTGTCGAAGAGCACATGTTCCCCCAGTTCAAAGACCTTGTTACGAGATATCACCCGGATATAATCTGGTCGGACGGTGAATGGGAAATGGAATGGGAAAAGTGGAGGAGCCCCGAGCTTTTGGCCTGGCTGTTCAACAATGCGCCGAATGAAAAGGACCTGGTCATCAATGACCGCTGGGGCAAAGGGATCCGGCACAAACATGGCGGATTCTATACGACCGAGTACGGCTCGGGTATGGATGACGACTCGCACCCGTGGGAAGAGAACCGCGGCATGGGTTTCTCTTACGGCTATAACCGCGCCGAAAATCTTCAGGACTATCGATCCGCCCGGGAACTGATTCTCATGCTGATAGACGTCGTGAGCCGTGGCGGGAATCTCTGCCTGGATATCGGGCCGAGCGCCGACGGCAGGATTCCCGTGATAATGCAGGAACGCCTGCTGCAGATCGGGGCATGGCTCAGGACGAATGGCCAGGCCATCTACGGCACGCGCATGTGGAAAGTGCCTTGCCAGTGGAGTGCGGGCAGTATTCCGAAGACCGAGAGAAAGGAATACATGTCCAGGTTCAATATCCTGGAGCAAACCATTGCCCCGCCTGAGGGACAGGCCTTCAAGGAAGTGCTGTTCACATTTAAGAACAAAAATCTGTATGTGATTACGCCCAGGTGGCCCGGCAAAGAATTAACCTTAAAGGGTATTACGCCGGGTAGTGACACGGAGGTAATCCTTTTGGGAACAAAAGAAAAGTTGACCTGGGAGGCGGATGGCAATAATCTGGTCATAACGACCCCTGGGTTCAATACGAACAAGATAAAGGACCAATACGCGTATGTTTTCCGGCTTAGCGATATAGAACCGGCAGGCAAATGATCAATCACAATGGAAAACTTCTTCCATATCGGCCCACCACTCATCTTCTGCCTTGTCGGGTAAGGGTTCCTGGCAGGGCTCGCAAACATTCCACCATTTCTGTGTCATCGGATCGGCGGCCATCTTCGCCATGTCGGCAGCAAAGTCGCTACCTGTGTATTCCAGATAGCTGAACAGATAACTCTTGCCGTCCGGAAGCTTTCTCAGATAGATCGAATAATTGCTGATGTTGCATTGCTTAATCATGTCCAGAACCTCAGGCCAGACATCGGCGTGCAGTTTTTTGTACTCATCGACCTTGTCTTCTCTTAATCCGATTATCCATCCGTATCGTTTCATTGTTCTATACCTCCATTCAGGAATATACTCCGTATAATTCAGCATAATTTTTCAATTTCTTCCATCGCGATGCCGGCCAATTCCCAAAGCCGTTGAGGTTTGTAGCGTACGGTTGAAATATCTTTCATGATAAATTCAATATGGCATTTGCCCCGGGCCTTTTCAAGCACATGGCGGATATCGGCACGGGCTTTTTCCGGTCGCCACCGGCTTTCAGCAAGTATTGCCGGATTTGGCTTGTAGCTGATAACATAATCCGCTCCGATTTCGTCAATCGCCCGGTCAATATCGCACCAGGGACTGACAGATATTTTTCGAAGGTTTGGTATCCTGCGCATGATGTCCATCTTCTTGTCAAGCGGTTCGCAACAGCCGTAATAGGTAAAGCCAAAACGTCGAAGCCATCGCATATCATGCTTTAGGGCAAATTCCCAGTGCATTTCCGGAGACACTTCGGAGAATATCTGCGCGTTAGAACAGCCCCACATGTTGTGAGGCCATACATGATCAGGATCGTAGTTGTCACCTGGCAACTGCCCGGTGTATCCGTATCCTCCGGAGCCAACGCGCTGATTGGCATTGTCCAGCGAAAGAAGATTCATCTGTTGAAACTGATCCAGTTCGGCCATCCATGCATCGACCATTTTCGATACAGCGGCGTTGACCATATCAGGCCGCAGAATCATGTCCATCATCGCCTCCTCAATGCCCCACCAGCGAATCAGGTAATCCCACGGCGTGAACCAGATATGCGTCTGGCCGACCTTTCTAACCGGCATGATATCGTCGAACACCTCACACATCGCCTGGTAGCAGTATTCAGTTGCCGTTTCATTATGGGTAACAATCGGCATCTTAATCTTTTCGAGATCTTCAGGCTCTTTGATCTGAATATTGAAATGCCTTGAAACAACATCGCTCGTTTCATCGGTTTTGGCAATATCCACATCTTCGATTATTCCGAAATCCGTACTATGAATAGCCAGAGGACAGGCAATAAAATCACTGATGACCATATCGGCAGGCAGATGTTTCCACTGGTAAATGGTTTTTCGCAATAAATCTTCCTGGTCCCGTGCCCAGGGATGTTCGGTCTTGAGAGTCAGCTCATCATTGACATTCATTTCGTTCCAGCAAATCTCGTTGATCCAGACCATAGGTCTTTCCGACTTCAGGTCATTCAGCTTTGTCCACAACCGGGCTTTTTCTTTATGTACATCTTTAGAGGCAATCCCGACAACCTCGCCGGCTAAACGACGCAGGATATCTGTGTCTTTCTGCGAGAGCTTGATCTCATGGGCCACAGGCGGCGGCGTATGATGACTGGGATCATGCAACATTTTTATTCTTTCTTATGCTTAAAATACTACCATTGCGCCGGCATGAAATCATCGACATCGGCCTGCGTGATAATATGCTTGGGCAGGTACCGCACCGACTCCAGTTTTTTACCTTCGAACCATTCGGCAGCAGCGTGTACGGCAATGGCACCGTCACCTTCAGCCGACTGATACGTGATGGCCAGAGCATCGCCCGCCTTGACCGAGTCCATTCCCGTTTTGCTGTTGCCCGCCGCTACAATTACAATATCTTTTCTTCCCGACTTTTTTACCGCTTCCAGTGCCCCGGTCATCGAGAAGCCGTCGCCGGCGAGCACAAGACCCTTCAATTCGTCGCCGTACTTGATCAGCCACGCCGAAACTAATTGCATTGTACCCTCAGCTTCCAGGTTAGCTGTGTCCATTACGAGCAGTTTCATGCCGGGTGCATACGTGGCCAGTTCCGTAATGGGAGCATAGGTGCGAGCAAAAAACGGCGAACTGCCGGGCATGTGTCTTACTATCGCATATCCGCCTTTTTTATCCAATGCGTCCGCGAATTTCCGTGCCAGCATGCGGAACTGCCCCCAGTCATCAGGTCCCGTCCACGCCAGACAGTATTTCATCGCCTTATCGCATGGAATGGTGTTAGATGTGATGCAGGGGATACCTGCCTTGTTGATTCGGCGTAGAAGCGGCGTGCAGGCCGTGGCGTCAACAGGCGCGAAAATAATCATATCCGGCATCTCATTGATAGCCTGGTCCGTCTGCTGGGCCTGCAGATCCATGTTCCAGTTGCTGTTATAGATCTTTACTTTCATTCGGTAGGCCTCGGCCATAACCTTAAAGCCATTGACATACGCAGTCCAGTACGGGTGATCACCGGCCTTGAGAAGTACGATACGTTTTCCACGCGGGCCGTTTTTGGGGGATACGGGCATATCGACCTTCTCGACATTCCAGCCGGCATACTCGATATCCCACCAGTGTCCTTTTTCGGTTTCGGCAAGTGCTTTCGGATCTGGGGGACGGTTGGGAATAGTTGCCGATTCGGTTTGCGGCAGTATATATGGTTGTCCGTCCGTGCCCCTTAATGAATACACATCCGGTCCGGGCATTGTATTGTCGCCGATATGAACAGGTGTACGATTGCGCATAAAGTGCATTGCGAAGATCGTTACGATAACCACGATTGCAACAATTGTGATACCAGTCAGTATAAAGCGGTTGTTTTTGATCATTGTGCGGTCTGTTTTATGGGCTTCTTCGATTAGGTCCGGCCGTTGTCCTTTTACCAGGTCATGCTTGTATATTACAAATGCTTCATAAAGAACCACGAGAGCGAGAATCACTCCATTGACAAATATCTGCACCTCGAAGCCCAGCCCGAAACAGCCGATGCCGTTAAAAAGCGTAGTCAGCATAAGAACGGCGAAGTAACTTTTCAGCACGCTTCCCTTGCCGCCGCTCATAAGAGCACCGCCTATAATCACTGCCGACAGAACAGTCATAAGCGTACGGTTTCCCAAAACGGCTGCCGAGGTCATCGAACTGAGGCCGGCTGCGAAAAGTACGCCCCCGATCGCGGCTGAAAATCCGCAGATGATAAAGCCCGCTATCAGGTAGCTGTCCCGCTTCAGACCGGCCAGCCAGGCGGTTTCCGCGTTTCCTCCGATGATGAAAAACGCACGGCCCAGGGCAGTCCGGCTCAGAAACAGTGTGAACGCGAGAACCATAACCAGCGTTATAAGAACAATCGGAGGGAGTAAAGGGATCAACGGAGTTTCAAGCCAGTCCGCAAAACGAAAATCGTCTATCGCTTTTGATCCGCCTTTACTGTAAAGATGCATCAGACCTGTTACCACCGTCATTGTTCCGAGAGTGACTATAAATGAATTGATCCTGGCCTTCACAACCAGCAGCCCGTTGACTAATCCCACCGATGCTCCGGCAAGAACAGCGAGCATGATCGACCCGGCCCAGCCAAATTCCGGCTGCAGACCGATTGAAAGCATTCCGCAAAGCATAACTACCGCCCCGATGGACAAGTCAAGCTGTCCCAGGATAAATATAACGGTAAAACCGATAGCGACAATGGCATTAAGACTGGCGCCTTTCAGAATGGTTGTCACGTTATGTGTCGAGAAGAAATTGGGAGCAAATGCAGACAGCCCCAAAAAGAGCAGTACCAACATCAACAACGCTCGATTGTTGTTAAGGAAGCCGGGCAAGCTGTGACTGCTGTGCAGTTTACGCATAATCCTTCCCCCGCTTTCGAAGCTGATACTGATGCAGACCGACAACGACGATGAAGATTGCCCCGGTCACGATATTCTGCTGAAACGTGTTTATGCCGATGAATGTCATAATGTTGGCCAAAAATCCTATCACAAGCACGCCTCCGAATACTCCCGGCAAATTTCCTCGCCCGCCGCTGAGCATCATCCCGCCTATCACAACGGCGGTGACCGATTTGAAGTCGTACCCTTTGCCCAGATAGAACACGCCGAGCTTGTTCATCGAGGTTAGAAATATACCTGCGATCGATGCACAGAAAGCCGCTGCGAGAAAGTCCATCAGTACCACGCGAGGAACATTGATGCCCGTCGTTTTTGCCGCGGCCTTCGAGGAGCCTGCGAGTTTAGATTCGATTCCAAAACGTGTTCGGGTCAGCACCAGGTGACATATAACGAACATCAGGACCATGACCGCAACAATTAATGGTACCGGACCGATGCTCAAGCGAAAAATATTTATAAAAGCCGCGCCCGCGGTACCGGGCTCTATGTCGGGATAGACCTGGTTGTTGCTCCAGGCAAAGCGCATAAAGCCTTCCATGAAGAAAGCTACAGCCAGTGTCCAGAGGATTGGGTTCGCATTGAATCGACCCACGACAAAACCGTTCATGGCTCCGATTAGCATTCCCGCCGATATTCCGAGAACCAGAGCAGGCGCCAATCCAAGTGGCAGTGCCGCCACGCTGATGATCCCTGAAAAAGCCATTATTGACGGAATAGACAAATCAGCCATATTGCCGGAATAAGTTACGAAGGCCATGCCGGCCGCTGCGATACCAAGCAGCGAGACAGCGTTAAGAACACTCATCAGGTTCTTAGCTGTAAGAAACTCGTCTGAAACGAACGTGCCTGCTATGAGCAGCAGCAGGGCGATAAGATAAATGCCGGCTTTGTCGTATATCACGGCGAATCTGGATAAGCTTGTTGCCTTGCCAGCAGGTCTCATCCGAGTTCTCCATTCATTGCCAGCAGCACGGATTCCTCGGAAAGACGATCTTTCTGCATCTCAGAAATCAAATGCCCGTCCCGTATCACAATCACGCGATCGGAAAGCCCAACTAACTCAGGCAGATCGGAACTGATAAGCACGATTGACCGGCCGTTATCCGCCAATTCAATAATGGCCTTGTGAATCTTCATCTTGGCCTTGATATCCACCCCGCGAGAGGGTTCGTCGAGAACCAGAATTGTCGGGTCGGCGGCGATCCACTTGCCGAGAAGAACTTTCTGCTGATTACCACCGGAAAGGTTGCTGACGTCTGCCGACGCTGAAGAGGTAATGATGTCAAGTCTCCTGATCAGCTCTGCGGTTTTCGCGTTCTCATGGCGCGAGGAATATATGCCGTATCGCGTGTGGCGATCTATTATTGCCGAAACCATATTTTGTTTCACCGATAGCCGAAGGAACAAACCGTCCGTTTTGCGGTCCTCGGAAAGATACAGCATGCCGTGTTCCATTGCCATAGAGTACGAATGTTGCTCAAGCCGCTTACCGGCCAGCTCGATCGTTCCGCTGTCAACCGGATCCAGGCCGCACATCGAACGTGCCATCTCCGTCCTGCCCGCACCGGTCAGACCGGCCACGCCCAGTATCTCACCCTTGCGGGCATGGAATGACACATTATGAAAGAAGCCCTTTCGTGTAAGGTTGTGTACGTCCAGGACAGTCTCAGCAATATTTGGCCTGCGCTGAACATAGAACTCATCTATAGCCTGTCCCACCATCATCTGTACGACTATAGAGGGAGTGACTTGTTTTATGGGTTTCGTGTCAATAATCCGGCCGTCACGCATGATCGTAACACGGTCGGCGATTTCAATAACCTCCGGCAGATGGTGCGAGATATAAATGATCGTAATTCCGCGGTTCTTAAGTTGCCGGATGATTTTGAAAAGCCGTCCCACGTCCTCACGTGACAACGCCGACGTCGGTTCGTCCATCACTAATACACATGGATTACTTCCCAGAACCTTTGCTATCTCCACGAGTTGGGACTGATGATGGCTGATTTCTTCGATCGTCTTGAGCGGGTCCAAATGCAAGCCTACCCTGTCGCATAGACTCGAAGCCTGCCGCACCATCGCTTTTCTGTCGAGCCAGAAACCGTATTTGCGAGGCAACCGGCCGATAAGCAGATTTTCGGCGATGCTGATAGGGCGTGCCAGGCTGAGTTCCTGATAAATCATCCCGATGCCATAAGCTCTGGCCATGGCAGGGGAGTGAAGCTCTACTTCTTTTTGCCCGATGAAAATGCTGCCGGTGTAGTCGTTGAAAGAGCCGGCCAGTATCTTCATCAACGTTGACTTGCCGGCACCGTTTTCACCCATAAGAGCATGAACTTCCCCGACCCGCGCCTCAAAATCTACGTTGTTCACCGCCAGTGTGCCGGGATACTTCTTTGACACACCTTTCATTCTCAGAGCAATGCCGATATTATCAGAATTAGATGTCATATTCGCCAAGATTTAAAGGGTATTGCCCGTACTCAAGCAGCAGCTTTATTATATAGTCATAAGTATTTCCGGACACGTTGCTTGCAACAGAGTGGTCTGACTGGAAAATATAGCCGCCACCTTTGGCCGCATTGAGTTTTCTGAGCACTTCTTTGCGGATTTTCTTTTCGTCGCCGGTCTCCCATATCTGGATATTACTGTTTCCACAGATGCCGAGTTTATGGCCGTATTTACGACGCAGGTCAACGGCGTCAAGATCCGCCTTGGCCTCCAGTGGATTCATGGCGTCGATGCCGATTTCAATGTAGTCGTCGAGTATCCGGTTAATATTTCCGCAGCCATGGTATATCAACATCAAGCCTTTTGAATGAGCATATTCGGTCATTGCCTTTACCCAGGGCTTGAAATACATGCGCCAATAGTCTGGCGAAAAAAACATGTCTTTTCTATAAGCCACGTCACCCCATATCACAAAGCCGTCCAGCAAACCGTCCGCGGCATCGATCTGGGCCTTTGTACAATCCAGGTAGAACTGACCGATACGGTTGATGACCTTGCCCATACGTTCCGGGTACATGCCGATCCACAGCATGTTGTTTTCCGGGCCGATCAGCCGCGTCAGGCACTCATTGCATTCGATTATACTGCCGAACACCGGAAAATCCGGATGCAGAGATATGACTGTTTCCATCCACGCCGGCGAGTTCCGCTCAAAACCGTCTCCCACACCTGCGATCTGATTGTCGCCGGCCTCAAAATAACGTCGTCTGTCATATGGATCATCGAACTGTAGTGCTTCGAGCTTGTCAATCGTGTCGATCTCAAAGTCTATAAATTCCGGCATCGGGGCGTCGAACTTCTTGCGCATTATCGCACCGAAACCGGTCTTGACGACCACTTCTACACTGCTTTCTTCCAAAGTCTCGAATGAGCGGATAAACGGATCCATGTTCGGAACAGTAACAATCCAGTCCAGATCGTAGTAGAAATAAGGATTCGCATCGTCGGCCAATCCAAGATCTTTTCGCCATCGTTCGATGAAGCTGCCCCAGAAAAAGTCGCTGATAGGCACCCTGTCCGGCTCCTTATGAGAAAGCGTTTTTCTCATCCGCTTGAGTTTCTTAAGCGTGTTTTCTTTACGTTTGTGTCCGGAATCCCTGCCGACAGTATCAAACATACCCACGTCTGTGCCTTTCCGATTGAGATAAGGTATTTTAAGCAGTATAATCGTATTCCCATGTCTCATCAATCATTTTGGACCATACAGCTTGAATCTGAGAAAATCAGAGAATAAAATGATTGCCTGGCTTGGCACAATGGCCTGAGATATCGGGCGTGTATCTAAAACGCCATTCAGAAATCTGGTATATTGAACTGTGGTATGTTTCGTGCCGGAGGCTTCTTAAGTAACCACGTAAGGTTACTTCAGAAGGTCATCAAATCGTACTCAATTTCAAATCGCAATTTGTGTTCGGCTTCGTCCTTGGCTAACTTCAGAAAAATTTCTTTCAGTTCCTGCTCTTGAGTTATTGTCGCCAGATCGGTGTAAAGCTTACGCGATTTCTCTTCCTTTTTCATTCCCACAATAAGCAGGTCTATGTAACTCATCTTTGAGTGTGGTTCAATCTCCTTTACATGATCGGTGATACCAAGGTTGCCGACTTGTTCCATGTCTATCCCGATTTGCCCGACTTTCACGGCTTGAAGCTTTGCCTTGTGCTCTAACTCTTCCGAGGCCAGATCCGAAAACACTTCGACCATCTCCGGCGTCTCAACCATATCCGCCAATTTCAAATAAAACTCCTGAGCTTCGATCTCCCGTCCGATTGCGAAATCCAGGACATCGTCGATAGTCTCGAATTTAGTCATATCCCGGCTCTTTAATAGTTAACTTCTCGACGGCCGCTCGACACAAACGACTCCGGCCTTTTCCGTATCAGTAATTCTATGTATCTTGTGCTCGAATAGCAATAATTAAGATTCTAAAGTTATTTATATGGAGGCCCGGTTTATGGTCGTAATCGGAAGCATTTTACGTCTGCTGTGTTTTGGAAATATCCACCCAATTGACACCGATTTTTCGCGATGCGTACCCGAGCTCTTTGAGATAATCACCGTAAACCATCATCCAGTGAGAATCGCGGACCTCCTTTATCAGCTTCCTCCAGTCTCCCTGGATTTCGACATCCTGCTGCGAGCGGCATATTTCATAATGTGGATTGCTTTTGACAATTCCCTTAAATCCGAGCCAGCGGCCCGTGCTGTATTCGGGATCGATAAATGTCACTTGCTGGCCCTTCGGCATTTCCACTTTCGGCGCGGCGCCGTATTCGGATTCGTAGTGCGACATAATTCTCGCCGGCTCGTAACGTGCCCCGTCCATCCGCCTCGGAGCGCTGCAGTGCGCGCAGGTCACTACCGCATCGTGTGGGAACGTTGAATTGTGCAGAAAAACGGGCTTGCCGGATATGTAGTGCAGCAGAATCCCCGAGGGTATCACGACAAAATCCGATTCGCAAAAGGCAAGCAGTCCCTCGTCGTTGAGCAGGCTCAGGGTAAGACATGGTGTCGTCTCGGCGATCGGCAGTATCTCGCTCATGCAGGATTTGATTGTAAATGCCGAAGCGTTGTGCTCGAGCATCATTTTTTTAAACGCATAGTACAGCAAAAACGTATTTACTATAAACTTCCTGTCCGTCATCAGCGTCGTATTAGGCAGTGAAAGATATTTGTCAGCCCATTGCCCGGCCTTCGAAATTAGATTGCGGTCTTTTGCGATGCTCTTGATGCGCGGTGCCGCGACATCGTAGCTTACTTCGATGATTTCGATTTTGTACTTTTCCCGGGCGACGTCGGGCGCCTCCGGCGAGTACTTACCCCAGGGGCCGCCGAGTGCAACAATCCGTGCCCCTATGAAATTCTTAATCCCATACAAAGCCCGCAGCCGCCAGAGCAGCTCCTGGACATCGTCAATGACGACATCGTCAACGTGTAGGTCCCCATGATTTGCAGCGTTGTTCTGCTGTGGCCCGTCTTGTGTGCCCAGATACCTGACGCTCAGGGCTTCGTACCAATAATAGACCGGGCCGGAACGATGCCGGGCAAAGATAATCGTGTCCCTGTCTTTTTCTTTTGCAAAACATGCCCTGAGCAAATCTCCCGAGCCCGTCGCGGGGTAGACTACGATGACATCATAATCGTTCCTGTGAACTTGTAACGCTTCTTCAACGGTTCTGACTTTGGCGACGGGAAGTATTTCGAACGGGAAGTCAGCGTCGGCGGAAAGCGAAGTAAGTTCCTGTGATATTCTTGTTGCCTCTTCCGCAACGGCCTGCTCGGTTTGAACGCCTCCCCACGATTTCCATGAGGTTGCGTGTCTGCGCTGGGGAATTCTGTACATAAGGATCGGCTGGATCCTCAGTTTTTTTCCGGTCGCTACGAGAGGCTTGTCCGGACTCCATTCTTGTATGTTGCTGTTGGCTTGTGCCGGAGCACCAAAACCGAGAACTCCACCGGCGATACCTGCCGTTGTCAGTCCGACAAATTCTCTCCTGTTCATATCACTGCAAGACATAATAACCTCCTGATTTCAACAATGGGGATTTTCAATTTAAAACCAATTTCATAATATTCCTCAAATTTCATGTTTTTTTAGTACCATATTTGCATTAAAAGAGCAACTGTGAAACTATAATCCTCTCTTCACTTTTATTTCGGTCTAAAAAATACGTAGTCACCACAATTGACAAAATCCCCGGATTAGGTTGAATACTTAAGTAATGAGTTTTTTTTGATTTTATTCCGAGCCCCTGTTCTTCTATAGCCATCCTTTGGGCAGGGGCTTTTTTATATGCAGACCTATGAATAGCTCCTCATGCTTCTGAGATAGAAGTGATGCCAGTTTCGAAGATATGCAGAATAGCGTTACGGGGCTACGTTAGTAAACTCAGATTGCTGTCCACACGCCGGGGGGTTGATGTATAAAACGCCACGCCGAATGCGACTCAATTCACTGGAGATCCACTTCAAAGCAGTTTTGTAGCAAATGCTTGTATTGCAGGATAGACTTGATAGTCTATTGAGGAAAAGGCTCACCATCATAGTTGAGCGGGCGCAATTAGGAATATTGGATTATGCGGCGGATCGAAAGCAAAGGTGTAAAGATGAGAAACAGATGGATTTTAATGCTTAGATATACAGTCTACGTGTTTGCATTGACGCTGATTGTTGTAAACTCACCGGGCTGTGTGAGTATACACAAGGCAGCAGAGCAGGGTGATATAGAACGGATCAAATCATCCCTCGCCATGGGAGCCAATGTCAATAGCCGTACACTTTTTGGTGACATGGCGACTCCTCTGCACAGGGCTGCCGCGGCCGGCCGGATCGAAGCCGTCCGGTTCCTTATCGAGCAAGGCGCCGAGGTGAACAGTAAAAATGAGGCGTCAGAACTGCCTATTCACTATGCAGCGGGCAGCGGCCATGCGGATGTAGTAAAATTACTCATCGAAAACGGGGCTATTGCCTCAGGCATGACATTGGGCTATAGTTCCAAGAGTACACTGGCCTATGCCGCCAGAGGCGGGCATATCGAAGTGGCCAGGATTCTGCTCGATTATGGCGTAAATATCGATAATGGCGGATCATCGGGCTCACCGCTCATAATTGCCTCCGACAACGGTGATGAAGAAATGGTGAGGATGCTCCTGAAACGGGGTGCCAATGCCCGGGCCATGGCGAACTATGATCAGACGGCCCTCCATCGGGCAGTAGGCCGGGGCAATGCAGACATAGTGACACTCCTGTTGGAGTATGAAGCTGACGTGAATGCCCGGGGTCATTACGATAAGACACCGCTCCATTTAGCTGTGGAAAAAGGCTGGCTTGATATTGCAGAGCTTCTAATCGCCCATGGCGCCGATGTTAACGTCGCTGACATGAATGCTTGGGGTCATTACAATAGGACGCCGCTCCATTTAGCTGTGGAAAAAGGCCGGCTTGATATCGCGGAGCTTCTAATCGCCCACGGCGCCGATGTTAACGTCATAGATTCAAATAATCGCACGCCGCTTTTCACCGCAAAATGCAAAGACGATAAGGACATGATGATCCTTCTTTTAAGAGCCGGTGCCGATCCGACAATCAGCAGCGACGGCGCGTCGTACGAAGAATACTTCCTCGGACTGAAACGAAAGCACGGCCTTGATGAAAAATAATCCGCCGGAATCCACTGTACAAATGCACTGCATGCCTTGCAGCACAAACTATCAGCCGGTATAAACCCTGCTCTGTTATCTATCCTGAATTCGTCTAACGTTTTCCTTCAATAATATATGCCTAAATTATGCTATAGTGTCCAGCCTTGTCGATAGGGCGGATTGATATGCCGGTTTGCCTCGTCGCTGTTGGTAAATCTCGTATTCTCGCTGTCCCATTGAAGTTTTGTGCCCGGCATCTTCAGGGCAATGACGCCCAGCATGGCGAGTTCCGTCAGCGGCCCGCCGTAGGAGAAATCGGACCCGGCCTTACGCCCTTCACGGATGGCCCGGAGCCAGTCGTCGTGATGTTCCTTGACCCGGGGGATCTTTTGTTCCGGCACGGTGTAGGCTTTCATCGCCGTCTCTGGGATAATTCGGACGCCGCCGGCGCCGTGTGAGCCGTACATTATGACACCCTTGTCGCCATAGACGTAGGCCCCCGTCTCAACGGGCTTGCGACCCGGCTCTAATTCCTTCGCCCGCGGTATCTTCTCGGTGCCGCTGTGCCAGGCCAGGGTGATGGGCCCGCGTCCGGCCTTGGCCGGGAACTCGAAGGTGATAATGTCGCCCTTCGGGAATGCGTCGCCCTGAGTCTTCGGATCGTAGTCCTTAACCTGGGCATGGATGGTCTTTGGTGCGCCCAAATCGAGCGCCCAGAAAACCGGATCGACGACATGGCAGATCCAGTCGCCGATAGTGCCGTTTCCGAACGGCACCCAGCCTCGCCA
>CAZTDF010000105.1:10825-15545 GCA_964612465.1 uncultured Pirellulales bacterium | reverse complement strand
ATTACCATATCCAGTCCCAACGCCGTCGATAGTGATGACGTTTCCAGATATTGAAGTACCTGGTCCTACAGGATTGCTCCAGTCTCCATCAACTGCCGTTAGCGTCAGGTCCGCATTTGCATGATTAACTGAGAACAATAGTAAACAAATCACTATACCAGTTGTATACTTTTTCATACTTTAATCCTCCTTACGAAATAAAATGTGTGTAATTTTCTTAAAATCTTCATCTTGCCGGCGTATGAAATCAACCTCCTCTATATTCACACCTTAGCCCTGATGATAATATAAGAAACTATTTATGTGGGAGCGGGAGCTTCAGTGATAAAATAGGTAAGCATGTCCACTCTCACCAACATCACCTAAATTAACATTTTTAGCTAAAAATGTCAAGGTTAAAACTGTCAAAAAGTAGATGTTTGTGCAAAAACAGGAAAAAAACACGAATATTCCCATATTCGCCCAACTTTGGACTTGTTGCATGGCGGCTGTTAGGGGAAATCGGCTTAAATGGCCAAATTCAAGGTTAGGGGCATGTCATCAAAGGCAGGGGCAAAATTAAGGCTTTACACCTTCAGCGTACCGCAGACATCCTTCTAATGGTTCTATGAGATTGTGCGAGCCGTCTTTAAAAAGACATCGCAAGTTTAGAAAAGGGCTGCGAGCATGATACTCACAGCCCTTTTTGAAATTACACTTCTACTTCTAACAGTACTCTTACAACTCTTTACGTCTTCGCAGCTTCCGACAGGCAACCGCCAAACCGATGCTGCCAAGCAAGAATGCGCCCAGAACGGGGACGTTAACGTCAGGGATCGCTGTTGCCGCAAGGATGTTGATGTTCCATGGTGTCGCCAGCCCAGTGCCCCAGTAACTATAACCAGCCCAAGAACCATTCCCTGCTTGCGAGTTAACTAGCCACTCGCAATAGTCCTCCCACCAGTTGTAGCTGTGGTTGGGGTTGTCGACGTCGCCCGGATCGGCATGCAGATTCGTAATACCGGTCAGGTTGTCTACGTCCAGTCCGATTGTCAACTCGAGACCCTTATATATGGCCCACATGGCGTATGGGTGACCAAAATTGCCATCCCAAGTTCCGCCTGCATTCAATTGCCAGTTTTGATTAATGTGTCCCATGGCTGCCTGTACTTTCGGATCGCCAACGGCCCAACCCAGGTAATCCTGCATAATTAGCAGGGCACCAGTCTCGTTCATCTGGCCATAGGGAGCGTTAGGACTCGTGTACCCAGCGTATCCAGCTGGATTCTGGATGTAATTGGTCCACTTAGCCAACTCGGTATCTACAAAACCCGGGTAAGAAACACCCATCTTCGAGGCATACGCACCGGCAATTACCGGCCACTGGGTAGTGGATTGGTCGGAGGAGCCATAGTTGGCGTAGTAGCGCCAGCCTCCTTCGGATGTGCCGGAATCATTCTGGCCGTAGGCAAAGTAATCTACTGTATTCTGCACAACGTCTTTGTAGGTCCAGGCACCGCCAGCGCCACTGCCGTCGGTCCTGCTAGCCAGGGCACCCACCGTAACCAACGCATTCGGTGTCCCCGTACTTGCAATCGCGGGCAGACAAATGCCCGTCACATAGGTGTCTCTTGAATTTCTGGAGCCGGGGTAGAGCTTCACGCCTACGCCGTTGCCATCACCGTCGGGATTGCCGGCCGGCTGTCCTCCGATACCTACAACGGAAGCGTTGCTGAGTATGAAGTTCACGCCTTTACCCATATTGGGCACCGACAGAACAATATTCTTTACAGGGGAAACCCGGATAGAAACGTTACGAGCCTCTCCTTACCTTTGTCTTAAAAGAACCAAAAACCGGGTATACTCTAAGCTATCTATGACAGACAGGTAAAGTGAAATATGAAAAAAATTTATTTTTTTTCGCGTGACGTTAACGCGGCTCTAAGGACGAAGTGACACCAATTGTATTTAATAATTGCGCTTGTAGTAATGGAATATTGCTCAATAACAGTGATTTATTCCTTGCAAAGACTCGAAATGGGAAAAAAACTGGATCCCCGCCTTCGCGGTAATGACTGTGTAGCTCAAAAACTAATTCCAAGTGGTATAAGGCCGGATGGGACTATAAATAAAGCCCCTGCTTTAGAGGTTTTTGGTAAGGAAGGCCAGCAGAGGCTTATACGAAATAAAAATCTCCTGTAATTATAGCCGTTCTTTAAATGCAAGTCTATTGTGGTGACTACGTATTTTTCTGGGGAAGACCCTCATTTTTAGCTGTTAGCGGCAGAGGGACAAAAGAAATTCCACATTGTGCCTGCCGTATCTGGAAAAAAACGATAAGCGTTCCGGAGCATAAAAACACCGATTATCAAGGCCTGGCAACGACTATTCCTGACTTTTCTTCGGAGTTGTCTTAGCCCGCCACTGATCTGCTTGTTCGGTTTTGCCCCAGGCCTCGTAAAGCTTTACCAAGCGGCCCAGCGACTCCAATGTGGCCGGGTGGCCTGCACTTAGCCGCTTTTCCCTGCCTTCGTATGCCTTGAGGAGCAATGGCTCTGCTTCTTCGTGCCGATTCTGGCTTGCATACAGCACACCAAGCTCGTGCATGGATTCTAATATATCGAGATGCTCTTCGCCAAGTTGCGTGCTTCTGATTTCAAACGCCTTTTTGAGAAGCGGTTTTGCATCTGAGTAACATTTTTGTCTGGTGTATGACATGCCCAAATCATTCATAGATTGCACTGTATCGGGATGTTCGGCCCCAAGCCTGGTGCGCCTGTTGTCCAGCACTGTGACAAAAATTTTCTCGGCCTCATCGTAACGACCCTGGTCTCTATATATCACAGCCAGTCTGTTAATAAAACTTAGTATTATTGGATGATTATCACACCGAGCAGCGGGCGTCCGATCTTCACAGCGTTGGTCAGAAGCTGTTGTGCCTGCTCATATCGGCCCTGGGCCACGTAAAGAACTACCAAGTCGTTCATCGAGCTAATCGTTGCCAGGTTCTTTTCACCCAGCAGAGTTCGCCTATCCTGCAACACCTCGTTCAGCAGGGGCTCTGCTTTGTCATATTTAGCATGCTCGGCATAAAATACCCCCAGGGAGGCCTTGTAGGCCAGTGATTTTGTGTTCTTCTCGCCGAACAGAATGCCGCTTATCTCTATTATCTTAAGGTATGTCGACTCGGCCTGCTCGTATTGACCCTGTAAGGAGTACGCCTGAGCAGCGGCGTTCATCGCCCAAAGTATGGGTTCGTGCTTTTCGCCGAGTATTGGCTTTTTACGTTCGGTCTCAGGTCGATTGGATAGAATCACATTCCACTGCATCAAGTAACTAATAATGGTTGGAGCAGCAGGTATTTTCTCCGCGATTGAAGAAATTGTGAGGTTAGTACTCGAAGGCTTTGCCTTATATCCGACCAGGTCGGCGCTTGAAATACCCGGAGTCAGCCAAACCACCGCCGCTAATGCCCAAATTGCAAAACTTCTGTTTGCCATTCTGCCATCCCAAAAACCTTTCAGTATATCGAACGCCCTATACACAGAGATACTGCCATGAAAAAACGAAAAGATCGGCCTTTGTTGTCCCATCAGGTTGAAGGTATTTAAGAAACACAATAATGATAATCTCCCATGGGTATAAAAGTCAAGGATAACTGGCCTCAAATATTGCTTATAACTTGTGGATGGACAAGAATTAGAGTTGCGGTGCTATTTATAGAAGCAACTAAAAAAAAGCCCCTGCTCCACGGAGGAGAGGAATGGTTGAAACAGGGGCCTACTTCGTAGTGTATTCAATACACTATACCGCCTCCTTCCTTGGAGAACTAATCGGTACAAACTATGATTAGGTGCCACTGTTGATGCCGAGTGTAACGCTTTTTTTTGAAATTTTATCAGGGAGCTGGTCCATTCAAGGCTGGTGTGCGGATTAAAACTTATCATTATCCCCAACGAAGTATTCGGTGTATGTAAAAAAGAAGATATTTTCTTCTTTTCTGAGCAACGACTGTATCTTACATAACGGGAGGCTCAGAATAACATTTTAAAATTCAAAAAAATTTTTATTTTTTAGTTGACATTGCATAGTTTGTATAACATAATAAGTAAAACAAGTTAATAAATGCTTTCGTAAATCTTTGAAATCATGATCTTTAAGGGAGATTAACAATGAAGTTTGAAAGTCAGTTGTTAAAGGGTGTAGCCCCGGTGGTAGTACTCGAGATCCTTTCCGGCGGCCAGATGTACGGCTACGAACTAAGCCAGGCGATAGAACAGCGGAGCGGCGAGATTTTGACGCTCGGTAAAGGGACGCTGTACCCGCTGCTTTATAATCTTGAGGCAAAGAAACTCGTGCAGGGCAAGTGGGAGACAGCGAAGACCGGCCGAAAAAGACGATACTACTCCATAACCAGCAACGGCAAGGATGAACTGGCAAAGCAAAAGGCCCAGCTTAAAGAGCTGACGGCAGGCCTGAATCTCGTCTTCGGCGGAGCAATCGCAATAGCCTGATTCAAAATTTCAATAAGCAAAGAAAAATGATTCGCAACGATAACAAGCAAACAACGGTCGTAGAATGTGAGCAGTTGACAAAGGTGTTCAGAAAACTATTGGCCGGCCGGTCGAAAGATGTTTGTGCCCTGCAGAGCATCTCGCTATCTGTGGCCAAAGGCCAAATTGTCGGTTTGATCGGTCCGAACGGCGCCGGAAAATCGACTTTGCTGAACCTGATGGCAGGA
>CAZTDF010000105.1:4522-10725 GCA_964612465.1 uncultured Pirellulales bacterium | reverse complement strand
GTTTTCTGCTGCTGGACGAACCCAGCAACGGGCTCGATCCGATTGGTATTATCCAGCTTCGTGATTTGCTCAAGAAGCTACGCGACTCTGGCACCGCCATCGTGATAAGCTCCCACCGCCTGGGAGAGCTGGAAAAGCTGACGAAAGACTATATTTTCCTGTACCGTGGAGAAGTAGTCAGTTTCGGCGACAAGATTGCCGCCGGCCAGATCGGCCGGCTGCGCGTGGAACTTGTATCGAACGCAAATCAGATCGCAAAAAAACTGTTGCCGCCAGCTAAACTTCTCAGCAGTTCCGAAACAGAGCTGGTGATTGCCGTCGGAGACGATAATGAAGTGCCCGATATCGTTAGCAACCTCGTAAAAGGCGGCGCCCGAATCACAGGTGTGCTGCTGCAAAGAGAGGATACTGAGGATATCGAGGATGTATTCCTGCGATTGTACAACGAGAGGAATTAGTCGATGAGAGCGTACGAATTGATGAAAGAGACGTGCAGTAGAAGGGGCTACATTTGGATTGTACACATCGTCTGGTTGGTATTATACGGCAGCTTCTGGTGGCTGTTTCTTCCAAGTGGAGAAGAATTCGGCCGGTTTATTTTTATCTGGGGTGGTTTCTTTCTTCCCCTGGCCTTGAGTGCCGGCATTTTCGGTGATGATATCGCCTCCGGGCGAATATGCGTTCTGGTCACCAAGCCTTTCTGGCTTGGCGAACTGTATATTTACCGCTTGCTGGGACTGTCGTTGCAAGCCGCTGTAAACTTCATCCTGGCCGGCTGCATCGTGTTCGTCCTTCATTTTCTTATGCGCAAAGGCAGCACGGAGGATCTCGGCTTGTGGCTGCTTGCATCCTGGCTGCTGTTCAATACGTGTGCGGCATTATCAACTTCTCTTTCTATCGTGATAGGACGGGCTTATAACTCTTTGCTCCTGTTTGCCGTAGTCGTCACGGGCTACTTCGTCGTGAGCTTGCTGATGGTATCCATGCGTCAGCAGGGAGGAACGGGAGTATTAGCCGGCTTCATCAAATATTTTTGGCCGCCTTTCGAGCTGTTGTATAAATTCGCAAGCGGAGAATACGGAAAATATAGTCTAACCGTCGGAAGATTCAGCCTGACTAAGAGTGTTGCCTGTGTCGTGCACAGCCTGATACTGATGGTGGTGTACTGCGTTGTCGGAATTACCCTGCTCAGCAGACAACAATTTTCGCGAGTGCGCGACTGAGCAACAAAGAACCAAAATGTCACTGGTATGCAGATAAGAAATAAAATCAATATGCGGACCACAATTGCCGTTGCCGGCCTGATATTGGAAGGCTGGGCTCTCTACGTGGTCGGCGCCTCACCGGAGCACTGGCGGCCTTCGATGATCGTAAAGAATGAGCCCGCTGCCCGCGCCCTGTACGAAACGATGATCGAGACGATACGGGAAGCTGAGAGCTTGTCCTACAATGGCTTTTGCAGCGGTCCGGACGGCCGGGCTTCCGCCTATAGGATTTGGCTTAAGAAACCCAACTACTTCCGCGTAGAGGCAACCAATCCTCCGAGCTTGAAATGCAGTACACTTGTCGGCGACAATGATACCCTCTGTATCTACTGGCAGGGGATTCGTCCGTTTCTTAACTTTGACGATGCCGAAAGCCACGCAAAGACACGGTCGGATGTTTACATAAAGAAGGCAACTCCAGCAGGAAGGAACTCCATCGGACACGAGATCGCTATGCTCGGAATAACGTGGTACCAGACGATCCTTGAACCGAGCATTTTCCACGGTTACATGGATTCTCTTGAGCCGTACATTGACGGCATCAGGAGCAGGGGGCCGGATGATGTCGGGGACCAGGACTGTGACGTGATTGAGGTCAGTTACATGGATGCCCAGTTGACGCGGTATTTCTGGGTATCCAAACAGGACCGTTTGCCGCGGCAAGTAAAGGAGATTGATCGACTCTCAAGTAATATCGTCCGAGTTGAGGAGTGGTCGGATGTGAAACTCAATTCCATGATATCGCAGCAGAAGTTTACATGGTCTGCGCCCGAGGGCTGGCGGCAATGGAACGCGCCCGGTCCTGACGATGTTCTTCTTAAAAGTGGACAGGAGGCGCCGGATTTCAATCTGCTCTCGGCCGATGGCGGCAGAATCAAGCTGTCGGGCTATCGGGGCAAAATCGTCTGGCTGTTCATGTGGCGAACCGGCAGCCCTTCCTGCCGTGAAGCTATGCCGAATCTGCAGAAACTGCACGATAAGTACGAAGGCAGAGGGCTGGTGATTCTCGGCTTCAACCACGCCGACAACAAACGGATTGCACAAAGTTATATGCGCGAGAACTCAGTGACCTTTCCGAACGTCCTCGATTCGGACAGCGACGCTGAAAAGGTCATGCTTCGGAGCTACAAAAATAAAACGCAGACTGTACCGCTGAATTACATCATCGATTCACAAGGCAATGTCGTGGACGCATGGTTTGGCTACGAAGAAGGCAGCAAGCGCGCATCGGCGGCTTTGAAAAAAGCCGGCCTGCAAATTGAAGAATAATGAAGACAAGTTTCGCACATAGATCGAGTCAAACATGGAAAGTCAGGGGCACAAAGCCCAAACAGTAGGATTTTAATATGAGACGCCGGGACAAACATACTCGCCGCCGTTTTAAGACGTGGCATGCGATTGTGGCCCTCGTACTATTTCTGCTTGTGTTGTATCATATATCCGGCAGCTACAAACTGAAAAAACGTATTCAGGCCCTGCAAAGCCGGGGCCATCCTGTCAGCTTAGAGGAATTGGACCGCTTCTACAGCCTGCCGCAAGGCGCTCGCAACGCCGCCGATGTCTATCTTGCGGCCTTCGCGAATTACAAAGAATGGGACAAGAACGCGATGCGCGATCTTAGCAAGGCATCGTCACCGGCGCGAACCGAATCCCTGGATACTTCGGCCCGGCAGCTTGTGGAGAAGTTTCTGTCCGACAATCAAATAACCTTATCGTTATTATATGAAGCGGCTTCCATCGAGCACTGCCGATATCCTGTCGACTTTACTCGGAGGGATGATTCGGCCACTCCATGGCTCGATAATATGCGGAAGAGCTCCCGATTGCTTCTTCTCGATACCCTGATCCAATGTGAGAACCAGGATCCCGGCAAAGCCATCGAGTCCATTCGGGCAAGCCTGGCCCTTGCACGATCCGTCGACGGCCCCTTGCTGACCCATCGGCTCACTCACGTAGCAGTGCGGGGCTGGACCTACAGAAATATTGAGCGAATGCTCAACAGAATCCCATTGACAGATGAACAGTTGCGGACTCTTGCAGTCTGGGTCACGGTCTCTGATACGAGCGATGGCTTCAAACGGGCCCTGGTTGCAGAGCAATGTCTCGGACTACAAGTCTTACAGGCCCCCATCCGGGATATTGCGAGCCAGACCGGATATGGAAAAGGGATGTTCCTGATGCTCATTCCCTGGAAGATGCTCGGACTTTGCTACAGGGATGCGCTGGCGTTCATCGACCTGATGCAAAAGTCCATCGATGCTCTTGAATTACCCGAACCCGAGCATCTCGAAGCATTCGATGCCGTCCAGGAGAGCGTTGGAAGCGGCAGGCAGAGAGGCATCATTGCCTATTTAATCTGGCCCATATTTGCAAGGACGTTTAATATCGACATTCGCCACCAGGCCCACTCGCGAGTAACACAGGCCGGCATTGCCGTCGAGCGATATCGATTGGCTGAAGGCCATATGCCGCAGTCTCTGAACAATCTGGTCCCGGCCTATATCGAGGCGGTGCCTGCCGATCCGTTCGATGGGCACCCTTTGAAATACAGAACGCTGGAAACCGGATTCGTAGTCTACAGCATCGGCGATGACCTTTCCGATGACGGCGGCTCCGTACGAGGCAAGGGAGAACGAGGTCCGAAGGGAAAGCCTGCACCATGGGATGTAACGTTTATTGTGGAACGATAGGAGGAAATGAGTTTGTTTTTAGATCGTTTCGTGAGATTTGACTATTGGTATTAGCTTTGGTATTATGCAAAAGTCAGAGGAATAAGAAAAATGTCTGATAGAAAAAGCGATTCGAAAAGTCTTCCAGCAATTGCGGTTGAGTATGTACATCGGCTTTTGAAAAAGATGCGTTATCGCCGGAAGGTTCGGGATGATGTAGAGGCCGAGCTGAAGGCGCATTTTGAGGATGAGCTGAAAGACTGCAGAACCGACGAGGAAAAAGAGCAAAAAGCCCGGCTACTTTTGTCCGACTTCGGTGACCTGAAGCTGCTGGCGATACTTTTACGCCGGGCCAAGAAGCGCTGCCGACCGCTCTGGCGAACCATCGTAGCGAGGACATTTCAAGCCATTGGCGTGTTGATTGTGTGCTTTATCTTTTACACTATCTGGTTTTCCTTCGGCAAGCCGACGATCCGGGTGGATTATGTCCAATTGCTAAACCAGATGAATCAGCCGCAAGTCCGCAACCAGGATAATGCCTGGCCCCATTACGAGAAGGCAATCAGTCTGTATGTACCCCAAAGCCCGATCGTCAAACAGTTGATTTTATACAGGCGCAATGGAAAGCAGCGTGAAAACGCTCTGCGGCTGAAAGACCAGTTACGGGATAACCAGCGGCAGATTCAGGCCTGGTTCGAGAAGAATCAGAAGTACTGGGACAATTTTAATCCTGAACAACAATCAGTCGTTCTAAAATGCTTTGAGTATGATTGGGTACCATTTCCCAAGATCGTCCATCAGAATGACAACGATTGGTATGTCACGACATTTAACCGAATGACGGAGCATGTTCTCAGGTGTCTTAATGATGATGCTGAACTATTGAATCCTCATCCACGTGGAATCCTGCCGGTTCAGGCGCACCCCGGATTTCCGGACGATGAGCTGAAAAACTGGTTAAAGCAGCGCAAAATTCCTCCGAATTTTCTTCAAGCCGTTTCGGTCGCGGTGCTCCACGAGGCCGACAAGCGATATTCGAACCTCCCAAAGGATTTTCGGGGAGAACTTACAGACCCTGAACTTGAATATATAAGTCCCTGGATCAGGCAGAACGAAGCTGCATGGCAGGAGTTTGTAGCCGGTAGTGAAAAGTCTTATTGCTACCGGCCGTACACTCATAATCCCAATAATAATGACAAATCAGCCTGGAGCATCCTCCTGCCACCTCTGAATTCCCTGAAGGATTTTGCAAGCATGGGAGCTTGGCGCTCGCGTATCAACAGAAACCAGGGACGACTACAGCAGAGCATAGAAGATTGTCTCGCTATCGCCCGCGCCGCCAGCCATTGGCAGGGCAAGGGAAAACTCGTCGAACAATTGGTGGGCATGGCGATAAGCGGCCTCGGCCATGCTGAAATACTGAGTATCTTAGCCAGCCAAAAACTTTCCGCTGCCGAGCTGCAGCGCTTGCAGGAGCAGTTGTCGCAGATTTATCCCGGAGACTACCCACTGATAAACATGGAAGGGGAGAGACTGGCTTTTATGGATATTGTTCAGCGTTCGTTCACTGATGGGGGCCCCGGCGGGGGCCATTTAATACCCGCTTTGTGGGATGATTATACAGACTTGAATCCGCCCAGCCTTGATGATAGGGATAAGCGATTGTTCATGCCGCTCTACACGGCGGCGAGTATGATACATGCAAGGCGCGATGCAACGGTAGCAAAGGCTAATGAAATATACGCTCTGCAAAGCGAGGTTGCAAGGATGACTCCTTATGAAAGGCACATTTCTAATCTCAAAACGGCTGATGAGATAATGTACGAATCATGTCAAAACTACAGGTTCTTTCTTCTCGGAGTTTTCATGCCCGCTACGGACAGAATCTCTGATATTGTATATAGGGGTAAAACGCAGCACGAAGCAACAGTGGCGATACTGGCGATTCAGCGATGGCGGCTTCAGAAGGATCAATATCCGGCAAGCCTCGCAGAACTGGTTGCCGCCGGATTCCTGAACGAGTTGCCTATGGATCCCTGGAGCGACAAGCCTCTGGTCTACAAAAAAACAGATGATAATTTCATTCTCTACAGCGTCGGCTTCAATTTCACCGATGACGGCGGCGAATACGGCAAAGATAGAAGCGGCAACATCAGAGAGTGGAGCGACAACGGCGACTTTGTCTTCTGGCCGTTGCCGAAACCGTAGACTCAGCAATAGCAACGGCTACGATGATTACAGGATTGTATCCTTGCAATTCTGTTTGACG
>CAZTDF010000105.1:0-4422 GCA_964612465.1 uncultured Pirellulales bacterium | reverse complement strand
CAGGATGTCATCAACGGCGTCAAAAGCTACTATGTGGCAGGCAGGATTCTCGAAGCCGAGCAGGCCGACGCCATCACGATGGATTGCCTCGGCGCGCTGGGGCAAATCAAGGTGAGCCTGCCCTGCATCGCCTGGTCACGGATGAACGACGACGGAATCCCCGCCGCCTGCGAAGCCGACTATGGCGCGGTGGCGTCACATCTCATCGCGCAGTATTTATTCGACAGGCCGGGCTTCCAGCAGGACCCCGTGGCCGATACCGCGGACGATTCGATTATCGGCGCGCATTGTTCGTGTCCAACAAAGCTCAACGGCTTCTACTCGGACCCTGAGCCGTTTGATTTAATACACCATCACGGCAACCGGGATGCCGTGCCGCGAACGCTATGGCGGATTGGTCAGCGGGTGACAAGTATCGATTTGCTGCCGGGCAAAGCAGACGGCAACTCGCCATCGAAAGTGCTGATTTCAGCCGGTTCGGTGCTGGAGAATATGGATGTGCCACCATCCGGCGGATGCGTCGTCTCGGTCAAGATCAAATTCGACGGTCAGCAGGAAGTTCTCAGCTTCCCCGGCTTCCACCAGATATTCTTCTACGGCGACTACGCACACCAGATGAAAGATTTCTGCCAGCTCAACAAATTCGAAGCCCAGATCGTATAATCCGATTAAAATTAATTTATTGGAGAACGATCCATGAGAAAAAGATGCGACTGGCCCGGCGAAAACAAACTCATGATCGAATACCATGACACCGAATGGGGCGTGCCGCTTCACGAGGATCGCAAGCTGTTCGAATTTCTTATGCTCGATAACGCACAGGCTGGACTGAGCTGGCAGATCATCCTGAATAAACGTGAAAATTACCGCAAGGCTTTTAATAATTTCGACCCGGCTAAAATCGCACGCTATAACAAACGCAAAATCACCTCTCTGCTCAATAATCCGGGCATCGTCCGCAACCGGCTTAAAGTGCAATCCGCCGTGACCAACGCCCGTGCCTTTCTCGAAATTCAGGCTGAGTTTGGTTCTTTCGATGCATTTATCTGGCAATTTGTTAATGGAACTCCAATCCGCAACCGATGGAAATGCATCAAAGAAATCCCCGCTACGTCACCCGAATCGGACACCATGAGCAAAGACCTCAAGAAGCGAGGCTTCAAGTTTGTCGGCTCGACAATCTGCTACGCATTCATGCAATCGATTGGCATGATCAATGACCATTTGATCCACTGCTTCAGATATACCCAATGCGGCTGATGTACAGGCATATTTATAAATTAGATTTTCCAGAGGCAAGGAACATATGAAAAAGTCCCATTTGAAAACAAATCGACTCTCTGTATGGGGCAATTCACTTTTGAATAAGCTCTCTTCGAGATCAAGAAAACGAAGGTTAAGAGAAGCAAGCAAAAAAAGGCGTCAAGAAATAAAGAAACAATTACGAAACGAAATTGCGTAAATTCGGTGGGCTTGAACCTACAATGTATCATATTTTTTTGCCTTTTTTCAAAAATCATCGTAACTACTTTTTCATTGCTGACGTCTATACTGTAGTTGAGCCAGATTTTGTAATTGAAGAAGAATCTTGTTTTCGATAAGTCAATATCTTTGTTAATGGTGGACTTATCATGTTCAGAACACTTATTCTGGTTTTAACGGGGCTGATTCCTGCAGAAAACGTCACGCTATCGGCCGAGCTTCATTCGAAACTGCCCGCCGAGTCCGAACGCCATGGCTGGGTCTTGCTGTTCCTGCGGAAAAAAATTTAGGACCGTTCGGCGTGTTTAAAATCTATCAAAACGGTCCCGAGGTCAGGGAGCGACGGTCACTGCAAAGAATGACAGATGGGGAGACTGGCCGTATATGATGTTATTCTCTATATCCAGAGCAATGGTAATATCTTCCCACTCACCTGTCGAAAGTTCATAATATTTGAGCTTCAGGGCGTTTTCCTGTGCCTGGCTTAAACCAGTATCGTCATACATGATGGCTAACTGGATCATACCGCTATATACGGCTGTTGTTTTTATCTCGTAAACCATTCCCGAAGGCACAAGTTTCAGTCCCTTCGGTGAAATCGGTCCCTCCGGCGTCACGGTCACGGTCGTATTGCCGCCTCTCTCAACAGCGTCGAATGTCAGCGTCGCTCCGGTCCTCAAGTCGGCAACTTCCACTCGCTTGCCGGGTGGAGTATCTTCCTGTGAATACTTGATTGTGGCAAAGTCATAGCGGGTTTCGATGCCGAAACTACCTCCGGTCACATAGATGTTCCCTGATCTGTCCAGAGCCATAGAATAGGCGTAATCACAATCATTATCAGGGCCGTTTACTGTTGGTATAGACGAGTCATCGTTTGATGTATCCGTCACCACATCGGCGGAGTATGGCGATCCATCATATGTTGCCACCCAGACCTCGTTGCCCTCTAAATCATACATGATAGTTGCATAGTCAAGGCTGGTGCCCCAGTCATGACTATATCCGGTTACATAGACATTGTCCGAAGGATCCACTAAAATACAGCAGGCTCGGTCATTGTTATTTGCCGGACCGTTATATGTCGCCACCCAGAGCTGACTGCCGAACGAATCATATTTGATTGTGGCATAGTCCTGTCGGGTTATACTGTTGTCGCTATAGCCTGTCACATAGACACTGCCGGAGCTGTCGAGAGCTATCGCATGGGCGTAATCATATTTGTCCCGTAATCCGTTATATCTTGCCTCCCACTGCTCAATGCCGTTGGAATTATACTTTATCGTGGCATAGTCATAGCTTGTAAGACCGCCGTCGCTATATCCGGTGACATAGACGCCGCCTGATGCATCCACTATTATGGCATTGGCGACATCATACGCCGAATGTGGCGGACCCGATGGGCCTGCATATCTTGCCTCCCAGAGCTGGCTGCCGGATGAATTGTACTTAATGGTGGCATAGTCCTCACGTGTCTCGGCACCGCCATAGCTATATCCGGTCACGTAGACATTATCGAGAGCGTCCAGCGTGATTGCCCTGGGGCTATCGTTATAATTGGCCGGCCCGTTATATGTTGCCGTCCATAGCTGGCGTCCGTCTTTATTGTACTTGATTGTCGTATAGTTAAGGCGGCTGTCGTTGTCATCGCTCTCGCCTGTTACATAGACATTACCGAAATCATCCAGCGCCATGGCATAAACGATATCATTACCATTGCCCGGATCATTATACCTCGCCACCCACTGCTCGATGCCGTCCGAATTATACTTTATCGTGGCATAGTCGGAACTGGTTCCGTCGCCGTAGCTATATCCTGTCACATAAACATTGCCGAATGCATCCAGGGCGATAGCTTTGGGGGTATCCTGATAATTGCCGGGGCCGTTATACCTTGCAACCCATTGCTCAATTCCATCCGAGTTATACTTTGTTGTGGCATAGTCATGGTGACTGCTTTCGCCATAACTATGTCCCGTCACATAGACATTGCCTGAATCATCTACAACCATGGCTTTAGCATAGTCATCATAATTTCCAGGGCCGTTATACCGTGCCACCCACTCCTCAATTACGTCAACGGCCGAGAGTCTGCCCGGAAGAAGAAATAGTAACAAAAGAATAAACAACAGGGTCAACCTTCTGATTTTCACCACCAATTCCGACTCTGTTCTAATCACCCTTTTCTCCATGCTCTAAATGACACGAAAGAACGGCAATATGTCAGATAAGCCGTGCTAACGTGGATTCCACAGAATAATCCAGCGATAGTACAACGAAGAGCCCATAGCAGCGCTTACGGACCGGCTCGTCTAATTAATCTCATTCTAAAAGAAACATAGACAACCGGCAAAAATGAATCTCGAATCGAATGAGTCATTCTAAACCAGGAGAGGATCTCCTTCTCCTCGAGAATCCTTATATTACGAACCACTACTCATCATTTGACGAGCTTTTATTGCATCTTCAATTTTACCTAAATTATCTATACCCTCTATTATATAAACAAAGCTCCTCTTGCAAAGAAATTTTTTTTAAATGTCACGATTTGCAGATTTTACATCTATCTCAAGATTTTCCTTGAAATACGGCCAAAAATGCCAATAAGGATAGCAAAGTCTGGTATTCTCGACACCGAGGGACGGTATAAAGTACCGATTGCGCTTCTCGTGTAGGATTCCGCTCTCGGCGGTAAAACAACCGAATTGGCTTTGTTTGGCTTCGAATTGGCTTTGTTTTTTTGTGCCCCGCAGGTCGGCTTATTGATATATATTCCTTTCATAAAAGAGTTTACGCCATTTTCACCATTTCAAAATTGGCTTTGTTTTTTCAAATCGCTCCTCCGGATAAACTCCGGATATACTTTCATTTTTCCTTTTGCCTTTTTACTTTTGCCTTTCCCTAAGATTGGCTTTGTTTGGCTTTGAATTGGCTTTGTTTTTT
>CAZTDF010000104.1:0-15693 GCA_964612465.1 uncultured Pirellulales bacterium | reverse complement strand
TAGGCAGAATATCCATCGTCGAAGCGGGCTCATTGCAAACGGCCCCGGCGGGAATTCTGCCGGGCCATCGCATAACAGTAGGCTCCCTGTGACCGCCGTCGAAGCTTGTACCCTTTCCCTCTCGTAGCGGCTTTGCCAGGCCGGAGTGGTCGCCATAGCTCAGCCACGGCCCATTGTCCGAACAAAATATCACCAATGTCTTTTCGTCGATATCCAATCGCTTCAGCGTCGAAAGGATCTGCCCGACGGACCAGTCGATTTCCATCATGACGTCGCCATATAAACCCCGCTCGGATTTGCCCTTGAATTTATCGGAGACGAACAACGGCACGTGCGCCATCGAATGAGGCACATATAAAAAGAACGGCCGGTCCTTGCTTTTCTCGATGAACCTGACGGCACGCTCGGTGTACCAGGTAGTAAGCTGTGTCTGGTCGGGGTTGTATTCGAGGATCCTTTCGCCTTCGATAAGCGGCAGGTCGGGGAAGCTCCTGTTGGTCGGGTGCTTAGGCCACATATCATTCGAGTAAGGCAGGCCGAAGTAGTCGTCAAATCCGTGCCGTCTCGGCAAAAATTTAGGATGATGGCCCAGGTGCCACTTGCCGTAGCAGGCGGTTGCGTAGCCGAGCGGTTTAAGCGTTTCGGCGATGGTTTGCTCCTGGTCGCTGAGGCCGATTTTAGCGTTCGGGCCGATCACGTTGGGCAGGCTGACACGCTGCGGATAGCAGCCGGTTAACAGAGCCGCCCGCGACGGCGTGCACGATGAGGCAGCGGCGTAAAAATCCGTGAACTTCACGCCCTCGGCCGCCATCCGGTCGAGGTTGGGCGTCTCGTATCCTTTGGCCCCGAAGACGCCAATGTCGGCATAACCGACGTCATCACAGAATATAATGACAACATTCGGCTTGTCCGTAGATTTCCTATCCGATGCCTGTTGTAACTGGTCCCCGCATCCCGGCATTGCCAGCGCCGCCACCGTCATACCTGCGGCTCTTAAAAAATCACGCCTGTTTATATTCTCGCTCATTGTAAAATCTCCTGCTTATCATTTCTTATTTAACGGCCAAGGCTGGACACCGCACCTGGCGGCCCAGGATTTATACAGCGCCTTCAACTGCTCGACTTTTTCCGGATACTTTTGTGCCAGGTTCGTTAGCTCCGTTCGGTCGGCCTCGATATCGTACAGCTCCCATTGGCCCGGATGCTTAGAGACAAGTTTCCACTTGCCACGGCGAATGGCACGATTGCCCTCGTGCTCCCAGTAAATCGCTTCGCGCTGAATCGGCTTGTTGTCGAATGCCGGCATCAGACTTTTGCCCTCCATAGGTATTATCTCGTTGCCCTTGTATTGAGATGGATATTCTGCGCCGGCAACATCCACACAGGTAGCCATAATATCGATAAGATGGCCGGGCTGGCGCCGCAGTTCGTTGCGTGCTGTAATGCGTTTCGGCCAGTGCGCTATCAGCGGCGTGCTGATACCGCCCTCGTGGACCCAGTGCTTGTAGAGGCGAAACGGCGTATTGCTGGAATTGGCCCACGGCCGGCCGTAGGCGATATACGTATCGGCAGGGCCGGGCATCACGCCTTTACCGGTTCGCACCGGCCGGCCGTCACGCGTGACCTTCGGCTGCATATCGGGCTGAAGCTCGTTTTTGTCCATCGGCTTCAATGGAATATCTACCGATGGATCCGGCTTGATCTTGCCGCGGCTGCCATACTCCTCGGCACAGCCGCCGTTGTCGGCTAAAAAGAAAATCAACGTATTCTCGAAATGCCCGCTCTCTTTGAGCTGTTCGACGATCCGCCCGACGCCCTGGTCCAGACAATCGACCATCGCGGCGTAAACTTCCATGCGGCGCTGGAACCACCGCTTGTCCTCGGCCTGCTCCCATGGCGGCACGGCGGCATCGCGAGGAGTAAGCTCCCACTTTTTATCGACGATTCCCATTTCGATCATCCGCTTGTGCCGTTCGGCCCGAAGCGCATCCCAACCGCCGGCGTACCGGCCTTTGTACCGGGCAACGTCCTGCGGCAGTGCGTGCATCGGCCAGTGCGGGGCGGTATAAGCTACGTACATGAAGAACGGATTGTCCGCTTTGTGCTCGCGAATGAATGTCACCGCGTTGTCGCTGATGGCGTTGGTGTAATAAAAATCATCTGTGCCGGGCGGAATCTGCGTATTGTCGCGCGTCAGCGAACACGGGTCGTAAAAACTCCCGGCGCCGTGAATGGTTCCGAAGAAGCGGTCGTACCCGCGCTGGCGGGGCCAGTTGTGCTTCGGGCCTTCCGGGCCACGGTGCCTTGTCACGTGCCACTTGCCGGACATATAGGTGCTGTAGCCGGCCTGCTTGAGCACCTCGGCGATAGTGACACAACGATTGTTGAGATCGCCGCGATAACTTTCAAAACCCCTGTCGGCCATCATGTGCCCGACGCCGGCCTGGTGCTGGTAAAGCCCGGTCATCAGCGAGGCCCTGGTCGGACAGCAGCGCGCGGTATTGTAGAACTGCGTAAAGCGCAGCCCGCGGCTCCCAAGCCCGTCCAGATTGGGCGTGCGGATTTCACCGCCATAGCAGCCGATGTCCGAATACCCCATATCATCCGCCATCATCAGAACGATATTCGGCCGCTTGTATTTTTCCGCCCGTGACCCGGACGCATTCATGCACCCCGTAACGGCAAACGCCGCCGCTCCAAGTCCCATTGCTTTGATGAAACCTCGACGAGTGTAATATTGTGAACTCATAATTATTTCCTTGTTATCATTTGATCGAATCCAGCACGGCTTGAAGCCGTTTCCTTGCTGCGACAGCTTCCGAGCCGGGTGGATTCGGATTCTGTTCGAGCGTATCGGCCAGCATATCATAAAGCTCGCCGTCGGCATAAAGCTTCCACCGTTTGTCGCGCACAAAACGACGCTTCCTGCGATTGCCCCATCGCGGATCATAATGGCAGAAAATCCATTCTCTCGGATTACCCTTTTCACCTCGAAGCCGGGGCAGGAAGCTCCTGCCGTCAACCGGCATATCGCCGGGTATTTTCGCGCCGGCCGCTTCGGCAAAAGTCGGCACAAAATCGCTGAAGTCCACGAGGTCGCCGCAAATCCTGCCGGCTTGAATTACCCCGGGCTGGTTTGCAATCAAGGGTACGCGCGTACCAGCGTCGGTTGTCAGACCTTTGCCGCCCCGGATGACCCGGTCCGTCATTTTCGACCGAATGCCCTGAGCTGTGCCATTGTCGCCGGTGAATAGAACCAGCGTATTTTTTCGCAGGCCAAATTCGTCCAGCTTGCCGATTATGCGTCCGACGATTTTGTCCATATAGGCAACCATATCCGCGAAGTATTTCGTGTCGTTCTTGTGCTTCGGTTTATTCCAGTCTTTGCTGTCCGGCGTGGGGACAAACGGGCTGTGGACAAGTGCCATCGGAAAATAAAGCAGGAACGGCCCAGATTTGTGCCGCTCGATAAAGTCGAGGGCATAATCGCAGGAAACATCAGGGCCGTATTTGCCCTTAAGGTCATCGCGGGCCCTGCCGTTTTGAACCATTACCGGGTTTTTGTAGCGGAGACCTCTTTCCTTGATCTGCCAGAGGCAATGCTCATCGAAGCCGGCCTGCTGAGGCAGGCTTCCGGTGCCGCGAACCTTGGCGCTCTGATTGACGCTGCCGTACAACTGCCACTTGCCGACGACGCAGGTTGCGTAACCACAATCCCGTAACAGATGACCAAATGTTTTCTGTTTCGGATCCAGCACGCCGAAGTTCACATAGTTGCGGAAGTTATACTTGCCCGTCATAATCTTTACGCGTGACGGCGTACAGAGCGGCTGTGAATAGCAGTGCTCGAAACGCATACCTGTCGCGGCAAGCTTATCGAGCACAGGTGTTTTATAAGATTTGCTGCCGTAACAGCCAAGACATTCATAGCCGAGGTCGTCGGCCATGATAAGAATGATGTTTGGCTTCTTTGAGGCCGTCAGGGTGGCAGCCTCAAAACCAAGGGCTTTGGGTATGGCCGAGTTGAGCAAATCCATCCCCAAGCTTCGCTTGAGGCTGCCACCCATCGCCAGAACGGCCGCTCCCAAACCCGCAGCTTTGATGAATCCTCGTCGATTGATTCTTGCCTTCATAGCAGATTATTATCCATTCTTGTCAATACGCTTTGCCAATTGGTCCTCGCCCGGCGTCAGGTTCGCCAGGTGCAGCGCTACTTCTTTTCGGATATCTTTGATAACCTCCGGATGGTCTTTAGAAATATCGTATTTCTCAGAAGGATCGTGGCCGAGATGATAAAGCAGCGGCGGGTCGTGCATCTTTTCGGCGCCCCTGGTGTAAGCGGGCTTTGTGATGAAATGAGCTTTGTAAGGACCCTTTCGAGCCGCGTAGAGCTTTGCGCCACGGTAGTAGAACATCGTCTTGCGAGGACTGGGCCCGATCCCGAAAAGAGCGGGCGACAAGTCCAGGCCGTCAACGATGCGGTCGTCCGGCACTTTCGCGCCGGCCAGCGTCAGAATCGTCGTATACAAATCCATCGTGGCGCCCATACCGTTCACGACGCCGGGCTTAATCGTGCCGGGCCACCACATAATGCAGGGCTCGCGCATCCCGCCCTCGAACGTACAGCCTTTGCCCTCGCGAAGCAGACCGGCAGAGCCGCCGTGTTCGTTGAAAATCAGCCAGGGCCCGTTGTCGGATGTGAAGACGACGAAGGTATTCTCGGCCAGGCCTTCACGCTGCAGGGTCTGGAGTATCCGCCCGACGCCCCAGTCTATCTCTTCGACGACGTCGCCGTACAAACCTCGCAGGCTCTTGTTTCTGAAATTCTTCGAGACGAACAACGGAACATGAGGAAGACTGTTGGCCAGGTAGAGAAAGAAAGGTTTTTTCCTGCTCTTTTTGATAAACTTGACACCCTCCTCGGCGTAACGTTTTGTTATCGTGTTCTGGTCGGCGGGGCGTTCGATGATTTCTTCATTTCGCATCAGGGGGATGTTGAAGTATTCGACTTTCGGTTCGAGGAATGCCTGCCGACCGTCACCGCCAACCCTGTCCATATCGTTGCTGTACGGAATGCCGAAGTATGAATCGAAGCCGTTATTGGTCGGCAAGTACTGCGGCAGATGTCCGAGGTGCCATTTTCCGATGCAGGCTGTCGCGTATCCTCTGGTCTTGAGACCTTCGGCGATGGTCACTTCGCCTTGCGGCAGACCGGAGGCAGAATCGGGGAACAATACCCGCCGCTTATCGCTGCACATCCCGCTGCGAATCGGAAGCCTTCCGGTAAGCAGCGCCGCCCGGCTCGGGGTGCACACCGAGGCACCGACGTAAAAGTTCGTCCATTTCTGGCCCTCGGCGGCCATTTTGTCAAGATTGGGCGTGCGAATCGTCGGATGCCCGTAGCAGCCCAAATCGCCATAGCCCATGTCATCGCAGAATATGATAACGAAGTTTGGCTTTTTCGACGAAGATCGGGTGGCAGCCTCAAGCGAAGCTTGGGGATGGATTTGCTCGGCGCAGCTACCCAGCACGAGTGTACCGGCACCTAAACCAAGAGCTTTAATGAATTGGCGGCGGTTAATGTTTGTTCTCATAGAAGGACTCCTTCATACGTTTTTCTTATATGCCGAAATTGTCACATTAAGTTATAATAGCCGTATAGCGGCAATCTTGCAAGCACATAGACGAGTGCATCATTTGTAAGGAGTTTTTATTATTAGCCAGGTTAACGTTGTTTCACTGAATGCCACCCGGCTCATCGATGAAAAGGTGATTGGGCCAAAGGCCATGAGCCTTGTCCACCTGAGTCGACTCGGTCTGACAGTTCCTCCCGGCTTCTGTATTACCGCTGGGGCCTTCCGGGAACATCTGGAGCAAAATAAACTACTTGCCCGTTTATAAACCGCCCCGGCTCCGCTCGAAACCGACGCCGAAGTGCTCAAAGGCCTCGCGTTAAGCGCCGGTGTGGTCAGGATACTTCAATAGGATTGTAGGGTGGGGCTCTGCCCCACCATGAGCGGATCGGTGGGCCAAGGCCCACCCTACCTGAGCAGCCATTGATGAAAGAACGCTCCGACGAGCCAGACGGCAAAGCTTGCGCAAAGCACAATCCAGAGTGGAAGCTGTTTGTGAAAACATAAAAAGGCCACGAGGAAAAACATAATGCTCGGCACGATTCCCCACAAAGCACCTTTGGTATAATCGGTCATCAGGGCAAAGTTGCCGGGATTATCAAGGTACAGCCAGACAAGCACGATTAGTCCGGTCAACGGCATCACGGCGATAAGTCCCGCCAGGCTCGGCACCTTGCGGGCGACCGCCGCACAGATGCTTATCACGCATACACTAATCAAAAGTTTGATTGCGAATTTCATATTAATCGACGAGTATCACCCGGGGCCCTCATTTAATGAATCGGATGCTGATGGGATAGCGATAGTACTCGCCATTGTTGGCCTTGACCGCGGCAATCAGCAGAAAGATAAGGTCGATAACGCCAAGAGCAAGCGCAATAAACGGTATCAGAACCGCACCGATGCATGTGACAAGACACGCAACGATGCCTATAACCGTATATAAAGAGATGGAAATCTGGAAGTTTACCGCCTCTTTACCGTGCTCATCTATGAATGGGTGCTCATCCTTCTTTATCTGCCAGACGACTAAAGGCGCAATAATACCGGAAATAATAACAGGTATTACAAATCCGGCGAGTCCCGCCAGATGGCAGAACATCGCCCACATGCGAGCGTCTTTTCCGATTTCTTCGTTAGTCTCCGCCATAATCCGGCTCCTTTAAAATCAGTTATCTCCGAGTCCACAAACCGGTCCGCATTTTAGGCAAAGACCGGCTAACAGGGCAAGAACAAAATTTGGCAGGCCGGCCTGGTTTTCCCAATCGGGCGGTTGATTACTCGCCATCTCCGCCCGGCCGAATGCCGGCGCCGCTGACATCGATTGGTTTTATGCCGAGCTTGAGCACGGGAGAATCGGCGGCGAATTTGACCCGCCCCTTTTCAAACTCTATAATGTGCGGGTCGGCTGACAGGTTTTCCCGGTCGGCCTCGAACGAATAACTGCCTGCCTGGCTGTAGTCCTTCAGCCTGCGGCACTGAATTTTCCCCTCGGCGCTGAACAGCACATTATTCCGCAGTGTAGTAATCGCGTCCGGATTCTCCAGCACAATTTGGCCTTTGGCCCGGATGACATTACGCTCGAAAGTAAAGTTCGATGATTTTGGAAACGTAATCCTGGCTTCCGCATCGCTGATGAAAACGTTGTTGCGAATCGTATTGCCTTTGGCCATGTGGTTGTGGGAAGGCCGAAGGATACCAACCGAAAGGTTGCCCTCGACAAGGCAGTTCTCAGACCGCTCGTCGAGATAATAAGCCGAGGCGCCGTATCCGCCGGTATCAATTATGTCACGGATGAAATTGCCCCGCAGCACGAGGTCCTTACCGGCGAAGCAGTAAATGCCGCCCCCATCGTGCAGCTCTTTCATCGCATGGTAAATCAGGTTATGCTCGATCCGGTTCCGCTGCCCGCCGCAGTTGATAGCGGTATAGGGGCAATCGTGGATCTCGTTGTGGCTTATAATGCAGTCCCTGCCGCCGCCCTGCAGGGCGATGGCGCTGGGATAAGTCAGCCCGACGTCGTGGATGTGATTGTCGGTCACGACGGCTTCGGCCCCGCGGCATCTGATACCGCAGGCGCCGGCGTTGTGGACGTGACATCGCTCGATGCGAAGGCCGTCGCCTGAAGCTTTGATTCCCTGCCCGCCGACGTTGACGATTTTCAGTTCGATCAGGCGGCAATTCTCAGCCGAAGCGACGGAAATCGCCCCATCGAATTTTCCCGCTCCGAAGCCGCCCGCTTCGAGCGGCGTGGTTGTCACCGATAGCGTAAGGCCGCGAACCGTAATATCCCGAGCGGGATTTTCCCGCGTGCCCCGGATGCTAATGATCGACTCGATGACTGGAGCGAAGACCTCGGCCTTAGCCATATCCTCTCCGGGCATCGGCCAATAGACCAGCTTGCCGGCGGTGCGGTCGAGATACCACTGTCCGGGCTCTGTCATTCCCTCACGAACGTTCCAGATGACGTACTTTTTAACGCCGAACGCGCCAGGCGGATGGCCCGATGGACTGGCAAAAGTCAGGGTTTGGGTCACGGTATCCATGGCCTTGAGACCCACCATTGACTCGTCCCACATGTGATAAATCGTCACTTCCGCGTTGCCGACGTCCAGCCACGAACCGATATCATCGGAGTGGTATTTCAACGTCGTCAACTCCTCGCTCGTAGGCTTGCGTTTCCAGCCGCCGCCCGTGGTGCTCATCCAGGGGACATCGAATCTGCTGAGGTGTTCGAAGAAGCCTTCTTCCGGCAGCCGGGCGCGACTGCAGAATCGCCCGTTTACAACCAGGGCACGGAAATCCCACTTTCTGTTTTTGACGCCGGGCAGTGCCGCCGAATAGAACTTTTCGCCGTCCTTTTGCCAGCCGGTGACTTTCCTTCCGCCGTAGAGACAAACAACCGCCCCCGGCGCCGATTGTATTGTAAGGCCCGCATCGCCGGCGTTCAGTTCCAGCGGTTTATTAAGGAAGTATCGGCCGGCTTGAATTATCACTTTCCGAGGCTGATCGGCGTGCTGTTTTCGCGCTGCGCTGCAGGCGGCGCCAACCGTAGCGAACGGGCCGTCCGTCCGGTCCGGGTTGGGCTCAGGCAGCCGGCCCGACCAGGAATCACTGCCGTTGCCGGCGACAAAAAAAGTTTCGGTTTTATCGTTTGTCGCCTGAGCAGTTACAAAGAAGGAGCCAACGACAAACAACGCCACCCCGATTAAAAAGATGTATCGTATTTTCATCAATTCTCCGTTTCAGTGGATTTCGGCATCCAGACAGCCATCTCGTTTTTACCGCGGTGCGCCCAGGCATAATACGGAATAGCAACCACGTCGATGTCCTCTACGCTTTTTTTGCCGGCCTGCCGGATTTGTCCGCGGCCGGTGATTGTCACAATACCGCCCAGCAGGTCGCCGTGATATTCGCTCTGCAATTTCGCATCCGGCGGCAAAATCAGATTCGTGACGCCTTTCGGGTTGTCCGCTCCTTCGAAGCAATAGACAACGGGCCCTCGCTCGACTGCGGTTCGCCCGCGGTTGTCTTTGACCTTCTGATGGGCCTGAACCCGCCGTATCGGCATCGGCAGATTCAACTCGATCGCATCGCCTTTCTTCCACGTCCGGTGAATCCGGGCATAGCCATTGACGATATTCAAAGCGACCGGATTGCCGTTGACCTTTAGCGAAACTTTCTCCCGGCTTTTATCCGGATAGCTATACAAGTCACTCGGTACAGGTCTGTTTTGTGCCCAGCCCGGGATGCGAACACAAACCGTGAACTGCCCGGAATGTTCCGGCTCTACCGAAATTCTCACGTCGCCATCCCAGGGATAGCGCGTCTGCTGCTGCAGGCCCACAGTATTTTGGCTGATCCTGATCGCGGCGCTGCCGGCAATGAACAGATTCACATACACATTATCTGCCTGCTGAGCGTAAGCATAGCCCGGAAGCGACGGCATAAAACGCACGATGTTCGTCGGGCAGCAGGCGCAGCCGAACCACGGGCTTCGCTGATACTTGCCATCGCTGGCCAGCGGATTCGGATAGAAAAACTTATTGCCGCTCAGCGAAATGCCGGAGAGAATTCCGTTGTATATCACCCGTTCGAGAACGTCGATGTACTTTGCGTCGCCGTGGAGTAAAGACATCCGATGGTTCCACATGGCGTTGGCGATAGCGGCGCAGGTTTCGCAATAGGCCGTCGCGTTCGGCAGCTCGTAGTCGGAGCCGAAGGATTCGCCGCCGCCCCGGGCACCGATACCGCCGGTGATATACATCTTCTTCGAGACGACGTCCTGCCATATCCGGCCGAGCGCTTCGACGTAGTCGGCGTCGGAGGTCAGGGCGGCAACATCCGCCATACCGGAATACAAATACCCGGCCCGGACTGCGTGACCGACCGCCGCGTTCTGCTCGACCACCGGCTTGTGGTCCTGGCAATATTCACCGTATATCTTGCGCCCGTGGGCCCGGCCTCGCTCTTCGAGGAAGAACTTCGCAAGCGTAAGGTACCGTTTCTCGCCGGTGACGCCATACAGCTTCACAAGGCCTATCTCGATTTCCTCGTGTCCGGGGACATCGTGTTTTTTGCCGGGTCCGAAAACCGAGTCGATATAATCGGCCAGCCTGATCGCCACATCAAGAATCTCCCTTTTTTCCGTAGCCTGGTAGTAGGCAACGGCGGCTTCGAAGAAGTGGCCCGCGCAGTAAAGCTCATGCTTATTGCGAACGTCGGTCCAGCGTTTTTCAGGCTGCCGCTGCGGGAGCGAATAAAAGGTGTAAAGATAGCCGTCTTCCCACTGGGCCGCCGCGATTTTTTCAATCACACCGTCGACGTATTTTTCAAGCTCCGGATCGGGATGGATTTTCAGCGAATAAGCGGCGCCTTCTATTACCTTGTACAGGTCGGAATCGTTGAAGTAGATACCTTCAAATTCTCCTTCCATCAGTCCGCCCGCTTTTGCGAAGTTATCGATTCGCCCGGTTTGCTCGCACTTTTCGAAATCATAAGGGATAGTCACCTTCCGGTTGGTTTGAAGCCGCGGTGCCCAGAAATCATCGGTGATAGTAACGTCAGTGAACGAAACCGCCGCCAGCTTTTGCTGCTCCTGCACCTGGCAGCCCGTCAGAGCGGCGAACAAAAGCATAATTGCAATAGTAAAAAAGCCGCCCCTTAACGATCGAGCCTTTTTCATTTTTTTGCTCCCTTTCTATTCTCCCGGCAGAACCTGCCCATCAGTTCCATTGATTTGTTCGTCCGTTCCGCCGAGCCGTCCATCTTCGTGAAGGCATCAACCAGTTCGAGCAATTCCGGTGCCGGCTCGACCCGGCCGTAGTGGTGCGCGACATTGACAATCCCGGTATCCAGGCCATACTCTATCGCCTTTGCGAGATAGGCCCTGCAAACGCCAATCCTCCGTCCCGGAAGGTCGCGGACACTGTTGCTTACGCCGAGCGAGCAATGCACGCCCTTCATTTTCGCATCGCTTTTGATTTTTCTGATCGTCTCGAACGCCCGGTACGTATAGCCGGGGACATTCGGCTCCATCGGCATATCTATCGCCAGCGGAAACACGGTCGAATCGAAGAAAATCTCGCCGGGCATGAAACCATATTCGCCAACGGCTTTATCGAAAATCTGTTTCGCCAGAGCATAGAGTTCCTCGACCGAGTGCGAGCCGCCCGCGCCGGTTGGCGCATCCTCGCTGACCAACAGGCCGATGATCGCGAAGTCAAAATCCTTCTTCAGCGGCAGAATTTCATCTATCGTATAAACCTTTACCGAGTTGATAAGCGGTTGTTTGACCGGCTTGTCGGTGTCGTACCACTGCTTCAGGCCGGTGATCAGAACATCATTGTCACTGCTGTCGATACATATCGGCACGCCCTGGCCCCACTCGTGAACGAGCTTAACGTATTCGGTCATCATATCGACACTGACCTGCGGATCGTCCTCGCCGAAGGCGTCGAGATTAACCGCTATATAATCCGCCCCGTCGGTGACCTGCGATTCAATTAAGGCCTTGATATAATTCAACGGGCCGCTGGCCTTCGTATACGCGCCGGGGCCAAGCTCGGCCAACTGCCGCATTATCTTGCCAGCTTTCGGAATTGAAGCGTGGATCGATTCTCCAATAGTAATCACCGGCGCTTTCATCGTGTGATCTTTGCCGAACAGATAATTCAAAATCGAAGATGTGTGTTCCAGGGCGGGATTTCTGGCTTTATTTATTGTTGCCCTGAGCCGTTCGATGCCGTCCTTTTCAGCGGCCGCCGCATCGTAAATCAGCTCTCCTATACAAACCCGCTCAAGGTTATTGCCGCAATAGCCGTCAACGGTTGAGTCGCCGCAGGGGGCGTTGTCCATTCCCTTTTCGCAGCCGCCGATCGTACAGAGGCCGAAGTTTTCCGGAAGGAAACAATCGCCGCACTCCTGACAGTCGAACAGCAGATACTTGAAGGACTTCTCGGAGGCGTTGAACAATTTGTAAACAGCCCCTTTGCCTTTTTCGGTGCCCAGAAACGCCATCGTTTTCTTCAAAGCGTGAAAACCGAGGTGGTCGGGATCCAGAAAGGCCCAGTGTGAAAAGTTAAAGAATCTCTGCTTAAATTTCTTGCGAGGCTTCGGGAGCGGTGTCCTGCCGCCGGCCTCGTCGTACAAATAGAATGCATCTTTCGCCGGCCAGCAAAGGTTGTCTTTGAATTGTTCCCAGTCCGAGCCGATCTCGGCCGCTCTTCCAAGTATCTGCAGAAACATATCGAAATCGTGAACGCCGCCGACATCCACGCCGGCAGCACCGAGAGCCTTGTACATCGCTACCTGCTGTGCCGCCCGTTCGAGATGGCCGTCAACCTTCTCGGAATATACTTTTGCCAGAAGCTCATCGCTGACAAAGCAGCCCGGCAGCTTGATATCGTGCATCAACCTCGGCGCGGGCGTTATCGTGCTCAGGCAATAAACGTTGCCGAGGACAGGCACATCGAGATTGTTTTCGCCCATGTACCTGAAAAGTTCGAGCGACTTTTTCCAGTCCCAGCCGACCTGCGTGATAAGAAATTCCGCGCCCGAGGCAATTTTCTTTTCCATCTTGTAATATTGCTGCATTTGCGAAGCGGCCGTATACTTGAATGGTGAAACCGCCGCGCCGGGGAAAAACTGATGGACATTCTCCAGGTTCTCAGGGCGGGCTTTTGTGTAGGACTCGGTGTTCATATTTCGAATCAGTTGCAGCAATCCGATCGAATCCAGTTCAAAGACGCCCTTGGTACCGATGGGCTTGTCACCCGTCATAGCCAGAATGCTCTCGACGCCGGCGTGCCTATGGCCGACAAGCACGCTGACGATACCTTCGGCATTGTGGTCCTTGCAGGTGACGTGCGGCAGAACATCCAGGCCGCCCAACAGATCCTTCAATTTTAGCTGGCTTATCACATCGGCTGGCTCGATGTTCGCTACGCCGCCGGGATTCTGCGTCAGTGTGACACCGGCAAAATCAAAGCCTTTCGGTATTACCGAAGTCCCGGCATCTTTATAAGCCTTTAGAAACTCTTCAATGGGACTGCAATTGAATCCCGGCCCGCCTGTCAACTCCGCATATACAACGAAATTGGACTTGTCTTTCAATTTTTCTTTCAATTTTTTGCGCTCCATCGCCGGTTTATTCCTATCAATATCTGTTACGATGAGTTTTCCACAACCTGCCATTCCAATAACTCGAGAAACCAAAATATCAAATTTCCCATCCGGTTGCTATCCTATTTATGACCCGTATGTGCAAATATTTGCTGTCTGGCGGCTGTTTAGCATATTTCTTCGGTTTGGCCGGGCCAACATGTATTGCCCTATCAGAAATCCAAATTGTGGACAACTTGTTGATAACTCAAATTCTGCCTCGTGAGCTTCCTTTGAGCAGCAAGATTAATGCCGGTCAATACATACAACCTTTTACGCCGCCGCCAGTCCAATATGTCCCGAAAAGCCGCAAATATTATCTTAACTTACTTCTAACAAACATTTTATATTCAGCCACAAAGCTGCCGTTAAAAATCTTCCTTATTCAACCGGCTGCCGGCCGACAGTATCCTCGAATTTCCTGATATTTGCAACAGTTTGGTGAAAAATCATGCCGGTGGTGGATAATCAGTAGAAAAACTCTCGACATGCGCGAGCAAAAGCCCCGCACCAAACAGACTGTATGCTCGTCAAAACAGCAATTTTTCTGTAATTAGCTCTTTTTTACTGCAGGACGGAGATATCATTATTCACTATTGTGCGTGCAATTAATTTAAGATTAACTTCGGTAGCCGTCAAACGGGGCATCTCGCGCGAAGCAGCGGAGCTTTATCCCTTCGACGAGACTCGCCAGGCCCTCTACGAGGGTGCCCGGCGAGCAGTAGCTGCCATCCCGAAATGTATGCCCTACAAACTCTCGCTTCCCATCAAGGCCAGGAAGGAGTACCTGGTCTTCGACAGCCCATCTTCGACGGGCCGAAAGATCAGCAAAGAAGGCACCATCGAAGATGCCTCGAAGCTGATGGATTTCTAAGGCGATCCCCACAGAGAAAAAACTGCGCACAACTTAAAAACAACTAATCGAGTATGGTGTCAAGGAATAAAACTGTGTGCGTCCCTACTTAATCCCAACAACATCGTTGACGTATTACCTGCCCGGAAATAAAATCTTTGCAATTAAATCCCCCGCTGTCGAGACCGGATGCCGGATCAATGAAAGGTGGCAATAATGGCTAAAGGCGATATAGTTTCAAAAGGCGGTCAAATACTCATATATCAGACCGAAGGCGGGCAAACGAAAATCGAAGTCCGGCTGGAAGGTGAAACGCTATGGCTAAATCAGGCGGCTTTGGCAAAACTGTACCAGACCACTATCCCAAATATAAATATCCATATCAAAAACATTTACGGCGAAGGGGAGCTTTCGGAAGAAGCAACTGTTAAGGATTACTTAATAGTTCAAACCGAGGGTGGTAGAAAGGTCAGCAGGCAGGTTAAACATTACAACCTTGATATGATCATTTCGGTGGGATACCGGATAAAATCTCATATTGCCACCCGTTTCAGGCAATGGGCAACGCAAAGGTTAACCGAATACATTGTCAAGGGCTTTGTGCTGGACGATGAGCGGCTGAAAAATCCCGATCAGCCGTTCGATTATTTTGACGAGCTACTCCGCCGGATTCAGGAAATCAGGACATCCGAGCGCAGGTTTTATCATAAGATAACGGATATTTATTCAACGAGCGTCGATTATGACCCGACCGGTGAAATAAGTCTTACATTCTTCAAGACAGTCCAGAATAAGCTGCACTGGGCCATTACGGGAATGACCGCCGCTGAGATTATCCACAAGCGGGCAAATTCAGGTAAGCCCAATATGGGATTGACAAGCTTCAGAGGCGAGAAGGTCCGCAAGGGCGATGTTGTTATCGCCAAAAACTATCTCAAAGAAAATGAGCTTCGGGCATTGAACAATCTGGTCGAGCAGTATCTTGTATTTGCAGAAGGTCAGGCCATGCGCCGGATACCAATGTATATGAAAGACTGGATTGACAAGCTCAACGGTTTTCTCAGCTTGAATGACAGAGACATATTGGAAGATGCAGGTCGAATATCGCACGATATGGCCAAACAACTCGCAGGGGAGGAATACGAAAAGTTTAACAGAAAACGAATCGCCTCCGGAGACAGGCAGGACAGCGATTTTGACAAGACTGTCAAAATGATTGAGCAGCAGAAAAAGAAATTACCGCCGGACAGGAAATAGTCAATGACAATAACATAGCACAATCTGTTATTCCCACACCTGCTTTCGCAGTACCGTAAGGCATCCTGTGTAGGATTACAATGCTAACCGGTCAGTTTGAGTAATATTGATTATTTGATTTCTTCTCTACATCCTTCCATGAGAAGGCTCTGTGGTAAACATAAAAACGCCGTCTCACGGAGATTTTTCCGGAATTAGCCCGCCCTTGTATGTAATATTTCGTATAATACTTAACGAATTCGTATTTCGTATGTGGTATGTAGTATGTCGTAAGTGGAATTGAGAATT
>CAZTDF010000103.1:0-15705 GCA_964612465.1 uncultured Pirellulales bacterium | reverse complement strand
GAAAACAAACATTACCTAAGTGGCACAGCCATATTACGTCTACTCGACCAATTTTCGAAAGGGTAAAATGAGCGTAAGTATCTATATGAAAGGTGATTATGAAGAATTTCATGCTTTGGGACTGCGAAAAAACAAAGCCAATTCAAAGCCAAACAAAGCCAATTCATTAGTACAGTGTTCTGCGTTCAGCGGACAGCGTCATTGTTTTGTCATTCCTGTGAAAACAGGAATCCATAGTTGTTAATGGTTTTGGATTCCGCATCGAGTGCGGAATGACATGCTTGATGGCACGTTTTATAGGGTGCGATTTGAAAAAACAAAGCCAATTTGCGGTAGGATAAAATTGGCGCAAAGTCTTATATGAAAGGTGATTATGAAGATTTTCACGCTTTGGGTCGGCGAAAAAACAAAGCCAATTTAATAGTCTTGTCTAATACGAAAGGGGTAGAAAATCGGGCTTTTTAAAAAGCCCCTGCTCCAGGAGGAAGGAAGTCTGTGGATAGCAGGGGCTATAAGATAGTGAACACTTACGATTATTCTATCCAATTGATGAGCAGGAAATCTATTGTGGTGACTACGTAATTTTACAAAAAAAAAGAGCCCCTGTTTCATGGAGGAGAGGGACTGTTAAAACAGGGGCTTGAGCGATAGTGCGTACTCAATACACTATACGACCTCCATCCATGGAGAACGAATCGTTAAAGACTATCATTAAGTGCCACCATGAATGCTAAATGTAACGATTTTTCTGTCTGTAACGATTTTTTGTGTATTTTTACCGGTAAAACAGCCTTGGGCGTGTTTTTTCTGGTGTTTAGTTCATTATTTAAACAGCTCGCAGGTGTGGATAATTGCTTTTGAACGGGTTGAAATACAGCGGTTTTATATGAATATCATGGCGGTATTTGTCGATTAGACTATGTGTTAAAAACCAACTTTGGGGCAGCTAAGTTTAATATAGTGTGTAATAAATCGTCCCATAACAGAATATCACAGAATACTATTGCCTCACCTGGGATTAGTCTTAGATTCTGAGGTGGAAAAAGAGATGATTGCACGCAGTTTTGTGGACAGACTTAATCAATCTATGTTATTCTTATACCAACGCCAATGGGCGGAATGGGAGATACTAACAATAGCCATGACGGCTTTGTTTGTGCTGGTATGGATTACGAGGCGACAGCGAAAACGAGCAGTCCGAAACATATATGAAAATCAATTCCTGGAAGGCTCACCTGTTATGGGAGTGAATTCGGGTGTCCATAGACAAAGCCACCATGTAATCGATGATATGAAAAAAGGCCGATTGTCTGCCGTTCAGAAAAGACGCCCAATGCAACAGAAGTCGACAAAACAAACGGAACCGTCAGATAAGTTGCATGAACAAATAAAACAACTCCAATACGAAATAATCAAACGCAAGCAAACCGAGGTACGTTTTGAAGAGCGTCTCGCCCATTTGAGGGCCGCCAACGAACAACTCCAGCATGAACTTGCCGAAAATAAGCAGGCCGAGATGCAGGCTGCCGACGAGCAACTCCAGCACGTAGTTCATGATACCAAACAAGTCGAGCAGCAAGTTGCTCAGGAGCTGGCGACCGATGAAAAACAGCAGCCCGAAATTCATGAAAGCGAGCAGGCCAGGCAAGACTTTGAGGAGCCGACTGCCGAAGTACCGGCTGCTGAGAAACCTGTTGAAGGAAAATCTGCTGGAAAAGGTAAGGCGTATGAGGACACCCATCGGCTTGTCGATGGTGTAAATCAGAAACTATGCCGAAAATGCAAAGAATGGAAGCCGGAGAGCGAGTTCCATAAAAATGCCTCGTGTAAGGATGGCCTGGCGGTATCGTGCAAAACATGTAAAGCCGAGGCTGCAAGAGAGTATCGTAAGCGACGCAAAACCGCTAAGGGTTGACCGTTGACCTGCCCCCGAAAACTGGTCCATTCAAAATGAGAGAAATTTGGTAAAATCACTTTTCTGAAATGATAACAGCTATTCTAAGATTGCTCTGCTTCGACTTTTTCTTTTGATTTGGCCGGCTTTCTGAGAATGAAGCTTGCTGTTATGAGTCCTGCAATAAGTCCGAGTATAAAAGTCAATAAAAGAAGCAGCACCCGAGGCATCGTTACGGTGGCGAAAAGAAACCTGGTTTCTACTGCCTGCGTGTTTTGTAGGGAAACCACGAGAGCAATCAATAAAATTATGATTACCAGAACAATCTTAAATTTCTTCATTTTCTACTATTTCCTTTCTCGTCTCAGGCCTGGACTGGTCATTCATTTTAGTCCTGGCGGTCAGATTCCTTACTATCGAAAACGGAAAACTTATCATTTGGCGTAATCCGTCGACGGATGACAGTTGTCGTACTTGTCCGCTGACCTCTGCGAACAGCTCGTTCATGACGACTTTTTCTTCGACTTCCCCGGCTTCTTTGATCATGGCCAGTCTGTGAAGTGCGTATAACCCGACCAGGAAAGCCAGGGCGAAAAAGAAATCCCACTGCTGGAGATTTAGTGTCGGTAAGACAAATTCACCTGTAGGGCTTTTATAATTGAGCGTCCATGCCAGTTCCCGACCTGCAAAAAAGTCCGCAAATTTTCCGCCTAAAATGGGTGCTATACCGGCGGCAACGGAGTTTGCTATTGTATTTGTTGCCAGATAAGCCGTAGCCTGTCCTTTAGGTGCCAGCTTCAGGCTTATGTTTCCTGAAGCAAGAGAAACCCCCGCCGATGAAAGCCCCATTATAATGTGGATTAGAATCAACAGCGGTATTGTCAAAAAGTATTTTTCCGGCATTGTCGTAAAAGTCCAGGCAAGAATTGAAATGATGAACAACGGGCCGCATATTGCCAGGACGGATTTGTTGCTGAAACGATCTGTATATTTGCCCCATATTTTGAGAAACAGAAAGTTCATAACCTGGCTTACAATAGAAAGGCCTATTATAAAAGACATGCTTAAACCTAATCTTTTGAGCATGTAGACCATAAAAAACGGCCCGGCCAGATTGACAGCGAAGTTCCACGAGCACATAAAGGCTATAAGCTTTCTGAAATTTTCATCTTTGAAGGGTAGTGAGAGCAACTTTAATATCTTCAATTTTTCCTGAGCTTTCGGCATCCTTATTTCCGGGGTTTTTGCCAGGAAGAAAAGGCCGAGCACTCCCGCTCCAAAGCCAAGCAGAAACAAAATCGAATAACCGGCTAATTCCTGCTCTGCAAACTGCTTTTTCCAAATATCCAGATACAAAGCCGCAAGGATGCTTAGTGCAATTCCAATTCCAGTGGATATCCGCATTCTTTTCGAAAAGAACGAACCCAGTAGATTTTCCGGGATAAGGTCCCTCATCCATGAGTTCCAGCTGCAGCCTGAAACCGCTCCGAAAGCCGAAACCGCCGCTAACAATATCAATAAAACCGCAATGGCAATCTTTGCCGGAAAGATAAAGGGGCTCAGAGCAATAATCAGCCAGCAAAGCCTGCTCAAAGCTGCGGCTACGATTGTGATCAGCCTCCTGTTTCGTATTTTTTCAACAATGAATATCGAAGGCAACTGAAGCAACTGCGCTAAAGGGCCGATTGCCGCAAGCAGGCCTATGACGAAATTGGAAGCGCCCAGTTTAACAGCGAAGGCAACCAGAAAAGCCCCGCCAGTCAATATGCCCATGGCCTGTGATGCTACGCCATCTCTTATAATATTTTTCAACGCTGATTGGACTTGGTTCTCGCTAAGCGTTTCTTCCGTGTTGAACCACATTTTAGCATCCTTATTTCTTCAATCTTAGAAGATAAATATAAAGTGTTGTCAATCATGGTATTTTGTCAAGGTTATAACTCTTGATTTTTGAAAAAAATATTCTGTCGGTATGAAAAAACTGTATTGTCATTTGTCGATACCGGCTACGGTTTGAATATTTCGCCGGGCATGGAACGCCTTGCAAGCAAGGCTTCCATTCCGAAATTTTAACTTTACAAGGTATAATGATATTTTATTTGTATTTATTGTTCTAAATGTCCTATACTATTTTAAAGAATATGCATCAGATCCTTTCGAACGGTTATATATTTGGTTGTGCTTTTAGCGTGCAGACGAAGGATATTTCCCAACAATGATAAACTTGCTGTTTTTCATCAATAATGTTCGCAATTTTTAAAAAGTTCTGTTTGAATAGATTAAGTATTTCTATTATAAGCTTTATTTTTGTTGTATATGGTAATTAACAATTATGGCACCACAAAGATTCTGTCAGGATTGTATCCAAGAGCACGATTGTCGAAGGATTTATGGGCAGTTGGGAGGTTCTTCAGGCCCATCCGTCGCGCTTAAGGCTATTCTTGCTTTCTTGCTGCCGTTAATGGTTTTTATTGTATCTTTAGCAGTTTTTGAAAGAGTGCTCGCCGGCGAGATCGCTACCGAGCAGATGCAGACAGTCCTCAGCTTCGTGTTGGCCCTGCTGGTAACTTTCGTCTGCGTATTGATTACACGAGTGATAAATAAATAACTTAGTTTAGATAAATAATTCAAGCTTCAAGAGTATGAACGTTAATTCGAGAGATAGATTTACATTTAGCGGGGGAGTACATCCTCCGGACAACAAGAGCCTGACTTGTGATAGCCAGATACAGCCTGGCCCAGTCGTCAAGCAGGTTGCGGTAATGCTTAGCCAGCATATTGGCGCTGTCTGTCGACCGTTAATTCGAAAGGGGGATACTGTCCAGGCAGGTCAGAGAATCGGCGATTCCGATTCATTTGTTTCTGCACCTGTTCATTCGCCTATTAACGGGAACGTAAAAGAAATCGCCTTGCGATCTCACGCCGTTCTGGGCCGGAGCCTTGCGATAGTTATAGATGCATTGCCCAATAATCCGACAAATCGGTCATACTTCAAGTTAGACGATGATTTCGATGTGCGTGATTACTCCGCCGAACAGATATGCGATGCCGTTCGTGGGGCCGGAATCGTTGGTATGGGTGGGGCCGGTTTCCCGACAAGGGTAAAAATAGAGCCAAATCCGCGATTGCCCAAAGAGGCGTTGATTATAAATGGTTGCGAGTGCGAGCCGTATATTACCTGCGATTATCGTGTTATGCTCGAATGGACCAGCCAGGTTATTGCCGGTATCAAGCTTGCCAGAAAAGCATCCGGTTGTTCGAAGGTCTTTATCGGTATTGAGGATAATAAACCGCGGGCTATAGAGGTTATGAGTGCGGCACTGAAAAATTCCGGGGACGTCGACGGGATAAGAGTCGTTCCGGTGAAAACAAAATATCCCCAGGGTGGTGAAAGACAGCTCATTAAAGCGATTCTAAAGAAGAATGTTCCCTCCGGCGGTATTCCACCTATGATCGGTATAGTGGTGCTTAATGTCGCTACTACTGCGGCAATTGCTGAAGCGGTCGTTTCCAATTTACCTCTAACTCACAGGGTTGTAAGCGTGACGGGAGAGGCAATCGTCAAGCCCGGAAACTACTATGTTCCTATAGGAACCTCGGTTGAAGATTTATTGGAATTTTGCGGGTCGGTGACCCAACAATCTGCCAAGGTCATTCTTGGCGGACCGATGATGGGGATAGCAATTGCAGATTTGGAAACGCCGATTACAAAAACCACGAATGCTGTCACCGTATTAACAAAAGAGCAAATAGGAATCGCTAAATTCGCCAGGCGCCAGACGCCTTGTATTCGCTGCGGCAGATGTTTGCAGGCATGCCCCGAGAATTTGAATCCGACGAGAATAGCGCACGCCGTCAAAAACAATCTGCTGGATGTGGCCGAACGTTATGATATCAGTGCATGTATCGAGTGTGGCTGCTGCAGTTATGTCTGCCCGGCCAATATTGAAGTAACGGGATATATCAAAACAGGCAAAATATTTCTGGCCAGACAAAAACAGAAGATGCCGCAGTAATGTCGTTCTTTTACGAACGATAACTCGCGGGTCACAAGGATAAATATATGGTCTTACGACAGGGAAGCGTGGAATGCTAAGGGATATAAGAGTTTCGTGTGCGCCGCATATCAGCGAGCGATATTCGACGAGGAGCGTAATGATCGATGTAATCATCGGTTTGGCTCCCGCGATGGCGGCAGCGGGGTACTACTTTCGCATGCACGCACTCATACTCATTGTAGCCTGTGTCATTTCATGTGTTGCCGCCGAATGGCTCTGCAATCTGATTCGTAAAAAACCGAATTCACTCGATGATTTCAGTGCCGTCGTGACCGGCATCATTCTCGCCTTGTCGCTTCCGCCGAGACTGCCTGTCTGGGCGGCGGTGATTGGCGGCGTGTTTTCCATCACAATCGGCAAAATGGTATTCGGGGGGCTTGGCTCCAATATCTTCAATCCTGCTATGGTCGGCCGGGCATTTCTAACGGTCTCGTTCGGGTTGTTAATGACAACATGGACTGTGCCGGTCACGATAGATCCTGCCATGCCTGCGGTTGCCCAGGAAAATATACTCAACGCAAGAACCCAGGCGACCCCGCTGGCATGGAGCAAGCTGGCCATTAAAAATGAACTTGGAGCGGATATCTATAGCGAAAAGCAATTCTCGTCAATGATTACAGGCGAAATAGGTGGATGCCTGGGTGAGACAAGTGTAATCGCTCTTTTAATCGGGGGCTTCTACCTGTTGGTAAGGCGAACGATCAGTTTTCACATACCGTTGGCTGTCCTGGCCGCCGCTTTTGTTTTTGCCGGGATAGCGTATCTAATCGATTCCTTTGCTTACGTTCAGCCATTCTTCCACCTGACAAGCGGCGGGTTGCTTTTGTGTGCTTTTTTTATTGCCACCGATCCTGTGACTGCCCCTTTGACACTCAGGGGGATGTGGATTTTCGGCCTTGGTGTCGGGGCATTAACGATGCTGATAAGAATTGTCGGAGAATACCCGGAAGGTATCATGTTTTCTATTCTGTTGATGAATGCCTTGACGCCGCTGATAGACAGATTCTTCAAGCGGGTGCCTGCTGGAGGTAAACCAAGTGTCTAAAATAAAACACTTCATGCAACAGAGCTGGCTTCTGATTGTTGCGTCATTCTGTTTCGGGTTGCTGATCGCGGTAACCAGCGCCGCCTTGTCGCCGAGAATCAGGCAGAACGAAATTAACAAGCGCAATCGCATGGTTGCTGTACTGCTGCCGGAGGCGAAGGACTTTATCCCTCTGGACGAACAGATCGAGATTCAATCGCCCCGGGGCAGGATGGAAAAAGTAGAGATTTACAAGGCGATGTCGTCGGCGAAAGAATGTGTCGGCTGGAGTTTCGAGGCTGTCGGGTCGGGTTTTGCTGACAAGATTAAACTGGTTATTGCTCTCGATAAGAATTTTGAAAAGATTGCCGGTTTCGATGTGCTCTTAAGCAATGAAACCCCCGGCTTCGGGGACCAGATAAAATACGATTACTACCGGGACCAGTTCAAGGGCGCGCCGGCCGGAGAACTCAAGCTTGTAACCGTCGGCGAACGCAGCAAAATCGACTCTGAGATTGTTGCCATTAGCGGCGCGACGATAAGCAGCGAAGCAGTCGTTGAGATAATGAGTAATTCCATAACGAAGGTTAAAGAGCAGATGCTGAAGAAAGGGATAATCGGTAATGACAAACAGTAACGTTAAAACCGCACGTTATTGGCAGACGCTGTTGGCCGGGCTGTGGCGTGAGAATCCAGTCTTCCGGCTGCTGCTGGGAATGTGCCCAACGCTGGCGGTGACCGCTGCGGTTAAGCCGGCCCTGACGATGGGCTGTTGTGTTATTTTTGTGCTAATATGCAGCAATATTATTGTCAGCCTGATGCGAAACCTTCTTAAGCCGCATCTGCGAATCCTGATGTTCACACTGACAATAGCAACATTTGTGACTATCGCGGATTTGTTTCTCAAAGCGTTCGTACCCAGGATGAGTGAGACGCTTGGACCGTATGTCCCCCTGATTATCGTCAACTGCATAATTATCTGCCGGGCCGAGGCCTGCGCCAGTAAGAATCCTTTGGTGGTAAGTGTTATCGATGCGCTGGGTATGGGTGTTGGTTTTACAGTGACGCTGTGTGTTTTGGCTGCCATTCGGGAATTACTCTCGACGGGTAAGATATTCGAGGCTCAATTAATGCCTGATGCCTTTGTGCCGTGGGCGGCAATGAGCATGCCTGTCGGAGCGTTCATAACATTAGGCCTCATGTTGGGCCTGGTCAATATTGTCGCCGGTAGGAAAGCGTAAGAGGTGATATTTATGGATACATTAAGCATCCTGCTTATGGGTTTCATATCAATTGTGGTCGTCAATAACCTCGTGTTTACGAAGTTTCTCGGTATCTGCCCTTATCTTGGAGTATCGGGCAGAATCGATATGGCTTTCGGGATGGGCCTGGCGGTCACATTTGTCGTGACACTAAGCGGCACGCTAACCTGGCTGATTGACCATTTGCTCCTGATAGGAACGCCGTTGGAAGTGACGCGATACGTTTGTTTTATATTGGTGATCGCCGGTGCCGTGCAATTAGTCGAGATGTATCTGCGAAAATTCTTCCCTTCGTTGTACGAAAGCTTTGGTATATTTCTGCCGCTCATTACGACAAACTGCGCGATTTTAGGATTATGTTTGTTCATAAACCTCTGGGGCATAAACTCTCTGCTTGAAGCGGTCGTTCTGAGCTTCGGTGCCGGCATAGGTTTTACAATGGCGATTTGCATTATGGCCGGCATTCGTGAAAATCTGGATTTGGCGGATGTCCCGGACTGCCTCAAAGGCGCGCCGATTACCCTGATTACGGCAGGGCTGCTCGCCATGGCGTTTATGGGTTTTGCAGGAATGATTAGATAAGAAAGTGAGCTAAAGTGCCTAAAGTGAGCTAAAGTGAACAAAGGTAAGTTCACATGCCTACAGTGAATTGATATCTTTTTTAAACTTTAGTCACTTTACACTTTCGGCACTTTAGTCACTTGAGACTGTTTTGTCTCTGTTATGTTAATGGAATAGAATATGCTTTTGGCTGATATTTACCAATTATGGCAGAGTGCATGGCCCGCCGGCCTGACGATGCTTGGCCTGGGTGGCGGTTTTGCATTAGTGCTTTTGATCGCAAGCGTAAAGCTCAAAGTCGAGGTCGATCCGAAGGTCGAAGAGATTCATCATGTGTTGCCGAATCTGGACTGCGGAGCGTGTGGTTTCGCCGGTTGCGGTCAGTACGCGAAAGCTGTGCTCAAAGATCCCGGGCTACTGGGCAAATGCGCACCCGGCGGGCCGGATACATCGAGCAAAATCGCAGACATTTTGAACCTGCAGGTCAGTGACTCAGGCCCGCAGAAAAAACCTATCGTGCACTGTCGTGCCCACAGCAAGGATAAAACAATGTATGCAAAATATCAAGGCATACAAAGCTGCACGGCGGCAAACGCACTGGCGAATGTCCAGGCCTGTGCTTTTGGCTGCCTCGGCTTCGGCGATTGTACGAGAGCCTGTAAATTCGATGCTTTGAGCATTATTGACGACCTGGCCACCGTCGACTACGATAAATGCACCGGCTGCACCGCCTGCTCGAAGGCTTGCCCAAGGAATCTGATCGAGATGGTTCCGTTCCGGCATGAAAATATGATGACGGTCGCCTGCAGCAGTAAAGAGACCGGTAAGAGCACGCGAGCAATCTGCAAAGTCGGCTGTATCGGCTGCGGCCTCTGTGCCAAACAGTCCGACCTGTTCAAGGTTGAAGATAACCTGGCCAGGTGTGATTACGTAAAATACGAAACAACCGAAAAAGAAGAAACCGCAATGAACAAATGTCCTACTAAAGTAATTGTCTACCGAGGAAAAAACGCCCCGGAACCGCTCACGCCCGTAGAAAAAACAACTAAAGCAGTAACTGCATAAACCGGATTGGCGAGAATTTATTTTTCCGATCTGGCACTTTTTACATACTTTTCAGCGCCGCTGGTTTTGATTATCTCGTACTTTGGCTCGGGGACTATCAGAATCGCTTCAGTATTTGGCAGCTTCTCGATCAAAGCAAGGCCCTTTTCGGCGCCCATAACACTGACCGAGGTAGCAAGCGCATCGGCATCGGTTGCATTGTCGGCAATGATGGTGACGCTTGAAAGACCTCCGACGCTGGTTCCTGTCTTGCGGTCCATAATATGGCTGTAGCGTTTGCCTTCGATGAAGACAAACTGTTGATAATCGCCGCTTGTGGCTACCGCGGCATTTGTTATTTTCAGGACCAGCAGAAGTCCACCCCCTTCGATGCCCTCGATAGCGGAGTTTGGATCCTGCAAACCTATCAACCAGTTATCCTTACCTTCCGGCGGCAAGCCGAAGCATCGAACATCGCCGCCGATATCGACCATTGCCCCGATTGCCCCGCTGCGCTGCGCTGCTTCAATTGCCTTGTCAATAGCATAACCTTTGGCTATGCCGCCCAGGTCCAGCAGCATACCTTTGCCGGAGAATTGCACTGTCTTGTTTTCATTGTCGAGTTTCAGCTTTTCGAAACCTACCTTCGATCTGGCCAGGGCGATTTGCTGCTCGTCTGGGGCGACTTTGCTTTCTTTCGCATTACGGAACAGAGCAACGAGCGGCCCGACGGTAATATCAAACGCGCCGCCGGTCATTTGACTAAATTCGACACTTCTTTGCAGGACCTCGTATGTGGACTCGCTGACCTTGACTTTTTTTTCGAATGCCTCTCTGTTGACCTGGCTGATTTCCGAATCGCTCTTGTAATCGCTCATCAGATCGTCAACCTTACGAATTTCCTCTAAAGCTGCTTGGACACATTTCTTTGCTGTATCCGAATCTTCCGATACGGCGACTATATGGACGAAAGTGCCCATAATCATTTGATAGCCGCTATCGGCATCGGCCCGGTCTTTCTTAGCACAAGAAAAAAAAGACATCGCGACCAGAGAAAGACAAACGAGTATGGCCATGGAACGACTAAATATTCTTCTCATAAATAACCTTTCTGCAAACAGGAATTGATAATGGATTATTGGGCGAGAATCAATAGAAATTAGTCCATAATCAGTCTATAATGCGGTTATGTGTGAAAAGAAAGTGATAATATTATCTGAGCAGGTTGAACGGGAGTTCCTGCCATACGTTCGCAAGCCCGGGAGATACATCGGCGGCGAGATAAACCAGATAAAGAAGGACCTGCCGAAATGCGAACTGATAATCGCGTTATGTTTTCCAGATATTTACGAATTAGGAATGTCTCATACGGGCCTTGCGATTATTTACGATTGCCTTAACAAAATCGACGGAATTGCCGCCGAGCGAGTCTTTGCGCCCTGGCTCGATGCTGAAACGGTGCTTCGAGAAAAGATGATTCCCTTGTACAGTCTGGAGTCCAAAGCATCGTTAAAAAGTTTCGATATTGTCGGCTTTAGCCTGACCAACGAGTTATGCTACACCAATGTGCTCAACATGCTCGACCTTGGGGGCATCAAAATCCGAAGCCGTGACAGAGGCGAGGATGAGCCGTTGATTATCGCCGGCGGTGGAATGTCCAATTGTTGTGAGCCGATAGCTGAGTTTATTGATCTGTTCTTATTAGGTGACGGCGAAGAAGCAGTAGTCCAGCTTGCGGAATTGATTCGGGCCGAAAAGAAATTCGGCGCAACTAAAAATGAAATTCTTTCCTCTATTGCCAACAAATTCGACTGGGCTTATGTTCCCGAGTTTCATGCGGGCCAAAGGCTACACAATGCCGTCGTGGAAGATTTTGACAATTCCTCTGTGCCGCTTGCTCCAATAGTTCCTTTTGTCCAGGCAGTGCACGAACGGGTCAGTATTGAAATTATGCGCGGCTGTCCTGGCCGATGCAGATTTTGCCAGGCGAGCTTTTGCCGAAGGCCTATTCGTTATCGCAGCGTCAAAAGGATTTTAGATATCGCAAAGGCCTGCTACCACTCGACGGGATACGATACAGTAACTCTGCTGAGTCTGTCGAGCGCTGATTATCCTGATCTCGAAGAATTGGTTGCCGACCTGCACGCGTATTTCCACGACAAGCACGTCGGCCTGTCGCTGCCAAGCCTGCGTGTCGACCGGCAGTTGAAGATGTTGCCTGAGTTGCTGACCTCGGTCAGAAAAGGCGGCATGACGATCGCAGTCGAAGCGGCCAGCGAAACATTACGGCAGATTATCAACAAGCCTCTGAAGGATGAGGATTTGTACGCTGCGGTCGAAGCGGCGTACCGGTCCGGCTGGCAAAGATTGAAGCTCTACTTTATGGTCGGCCTGCCCGGCGAGACTGAGGAGGATGTCAGGCGAATTGTGGAGCTGTCATTCCAATTGGCAAAGCTGCGAAAAAAAGTGGACGGCAAAACGGGCCAGATCAATGCTGCCGTGAGCTGGTTTGTTCCCAAACCGCACACTCCGTTTGGCCTGCTCGGCCAAAAACCGAAGTCGTATTTCGAGCAGGCAAAAAAAATAATCATCGAGGAGAAAACAAAGCTCCGCGCGAAGTTCCTGCAGTTCAAGTTTCACCATATAAATCGCAGTGTGTTGGAATCGGCTACCGGACGGGGCGATAGGCGCCTGTGCGACGTTATAGAAGCCGCCTGGAGGGACGGTGCAAAATTCGACTTGTGGGACGAGTGTTTCGATTACGAGCTTTGGCGCAGAGCCTTCGAAAAATTCGGCATCGATGTTGAAGCAGCGGCACAAAAACAATTCAATCCCGATGAAACCTTACCCTGGGAACACCTGGGCGGACCGGACAAAAAATATCTTCTCGGTCACCTTGAGAAAGCTATGGAACAGGCGAAAAATGAGCATAATTAGTAAGAAATCGGTATATAAGTTGTCCCATTCTTATGCTCTTAAACATTTTTGACTTGAAAGTTCTGCTTTTACAGTATATTCTTATCCGTAGTGATAGCACCATGATTTTCGTATCTAAGAGCAAAAGATTTTCAGTTACTGTTGGTTGTGTGGAAGTCTGGGACTGACTTTGAGTGACGGAAGATCGAAGTATTTTCTGTTAGTACTTTAGTATTGATAATGAACATTCGCTCTTGGAGAAAGAAATGCCTGTAAAATATACAGTCAGTTCGAACGGATTGTTTGTTCATGCGATCGCGCACGGCGTGCTGATACCCGATGATATCCACCAATATATAAAAGACATCTCTCAGGATGACTGCGTCAAGCCGGGTTTCAGTGAAATCTTTGATGTGCGTGAGATTACGGAATCACAGATAATTCCTGAAATATTTGGGGATATCCGCGAGCTTATTCTCAATGATCCCAAAAGGAAACGAGGCAGCAAGCTGGCTATAGTTGTGAGGACAAACTCTTCGTTCAATAACGCGCAACGATACGAGCGTTCCGTCACGCCGGATATCCAGAACGTTATCGTCTTCAATGATTTTCACATAGCGAAAATATGGCTTGGCGTAACTGATGTGATATCTGAACCGGCCGCTGAGCCGGATCACGGGTAAAGTCCTCCATATAGGGAGTTCAAAAATCCTATCAAAGTCGCGTCGGAGTATGTAATGAAGATAATATGTAATATTTCTTTTGCCGGAAGAGTTATGGTTCTGTTGCTGGTTTGTGTGTTCGGTATCAGTATCAAAATCACGGGTTCCGAATCAAACAATTCCGGGATAAAGCTTGCTGATGATGTTGCGGTAATAAAACTTGCCGAAGGTCTTTGGCTTCACACGACGTATTTTGATATCGCTGGCTACAAAAACGTGCCGGCTAACGGCCTGATTGTCATAGATGGTAAACATGCGATGATGATAGATTTACCCTGGACGGATGAGCAGGCCGGGGTTCTGTTCGACTGGGTTGCTCGTGAGCATAAAGCTACAATTCAAAAAGTCGTGCCCACCCATTTCCATATCGACTGTGCCGGGGGTTTGGCCGAGGCACATAGACGAGGAGCGGATTCTTTTGCTCTGGAAAAGACCGTCGAGATATTGAAGCGAACGAATAAGCCGGCCCCCAGAAATTGGTTCACTGAGCGAATGTCTCTGAGTTGTGGGGACACGTGCGTGGAGCTGGCTTTCTTAGGTGGTGGTCATACAGTTGACAATATCGTGGCCTGGGTCCCGGCGAGGAAAATATTATTCGGTGGCTGCATGGTCAAGTCTCTGAACGCCAGGAATCTCGGTAACACCGAGGAAGCTGACCTGATAAATTATCCGGCTACGCTTAAAAAGGTCAGAGAAAAGTACTCGGGAGCAAAGATTGTCGTGCCGGGTCATGGACGGCCTGGTGGGATAGAACTGATTGACCATACAATTGAACTTTGTAATAATGAGAACTGATACGCTGTAAGAGTCGAATCATTTTAATGCAGCTTTTTAACTTATCGTTCGAATCACAAATATGAGTGACTTTGTAATCCGACAATATCATGCCGAAGATCAACAAGATGTAATCGATCTATGGGCCCGGTGCGGCCTCGTCGCTCCACAGAATAATCCGAGACGTGACATCCGGAGAAAAGTCAAGGTGAATCCGGAGTGGTTCCTGGTGGGGCAGCTCGAAGGCAAAGTCATCGCGACGTGTATGGCCGGTTATGAAGGTCATCGCGGCTGGATTAACTATCTGGCCGTCGCTCCGAAGTATAGGCGTAAAGGTTTTGCGAAGCAGATCATGCGGGAGGCCGAGAGGTTATTGCGGGCCGCCGGCTGTCCTAAAATCAACCTTCAAATCAGGACGTCCAATACCGGTGTCATTGATTTTTATAAAGCAATAGGGTATGATATCGATGACGTCGTCAGCATGGGAAACCGGCTTGAACATGATCGCCTTGATAAGGGCGAATAAGCCGATGAGCCGGACAGCAGGGAATTACAGAGCCATTGGTTTCTTCGTTAGCCTATTTGCGAGGTAAACAATTTGATCTGCCCTAAATGTAAGACATTACTGAGCCCGATGCGGGTCGCCGAAGGATCGCTATGGAAATGCGAAGCGTGCTCGGGCGTAGCGGCAAATCTGGCGGTGCTGCGAAAGTATTTAAAAGATGATACTGTCAGGAAACTCTGGCTCGAAGCAATTAACGGAAGCACTCTATCGGATAGAAAGTGTCCTTGTTGTGTAAAGAAGCTGAAAGAATTTATAGTCAACAGAGACAATCAGCAGATCCATCTTGATTTGTGCAGGACGTGCCAATTGATATGGTTTGATAAGGATGAGCTTGAAGCGTTTCCAAGAGCCAAGAAGCTGCCCAGTCCGGATATGGATGAGAATCTTGCACTTGCTAAAATTGGGCTTGAAGCTGAACTTGAGAGTGAGCAAAGCTCGGCCGAGAATATAATTGCCCAGGTTATGGAAATATTTTTTATAATTATTCGTTTATTCCTAAAATGAAGCAATTATACGTAACCGACAGAGATAAATGGCACGAATGGCTTTCTGAGAATCATGCCGCCAAAGCCGGTATATGGCTCATTTTTTACAAGAAAGAGACGTCCAGGCCGACTATTGCGTATGAAGCTGCTGTTGAAGAAGCACTATGTTTCGGGTGGATAGACAGTATCATCAAGAAAATCGACGCCGCCAGGTATGCAAGGAAGTTCACGCCGAGATCCGATAAAAGCAACTGGTCACCGCTTAATAAAAAACGAGCCAACAAAATGATCAAGGAAGGGAGAATGACCGAAGTTGGGCTGGCGAAGATTAAGGCGGCGAAGAAAACGGGCCTGTGGGCCAAAGATCCCCGGCCACGAATATCACTTGATATCCCGCCGG
>CAZTDF010000102.1:0-15739 GCA_964612465.1 uncultured Pirellulales bacterium | reverse complement strand
CCAGTCCGGGGCTTCTGCGTGTGAATGGGCGAGAATTTCATTTATGATAACGCCGCCGATCTCCGGATCCTGGTCGGCGTTATCGGTGCCGGGTGAGCCGCCCGGGCCGGTGCTCGGTCGCCAGGTGCTTTTGTCGCCCCAGGCATTTGGTTCTGTGTTGAGCGGGTCTATGACCACGAGCGAAAAATCCATGCCGTCGGTGATAGTAAACCAGCCGTCGCTGTACTTGAAATTATGGATGGTCGAGCCTGCGGCGTCCAGCAGCTCGATGCGTTCGCCGGCATTGTTCAGGCTGCCGAAATACTCGCCTGCGATATTAAGAGACGGGCCGTACTTGTTTGTGAAAGCATCTATATCCTCAACAATTAGAACATATTCATCGGGCACAAGGTCTACGTCCGGGAAGGTGAATTCGACTCCATTCGTAAAGCTGACGAAATTGAGGTTTATGCTTTCTGCTCCGATGTTTTTCAGCTCGATGAACTCGGTGGTGTCGCGGGCATCTTGCCCGCGGTCCGAGGGCGGGACGCCCTCGACACGGCAGGGATTGTACATAATCTCCGTGATGCGCAGGTTCTCAGCGACCGGTCCGACGGCAAAAACGGCTTCATTTAAGGCACTCCAGGTATTGCCGTTTAAAGCGCGTGCCTTGACTTGGGTGTTTTTGGTCAGGATGACAGGCCCGGTGTATATTCTTGCCGCGGAGCTGTTGACTGAACCGCCCGCTGATCTGGGGTCGGCGCCGTTAAGCGAGTACCAGATTGTGCCGGATGCACTCATTGTCAGTCTGCCGTTTGTATCGACATGGCCGCCGTGCTGATTGACACCGTTGATACGAAAGACCGGAGCGCTGATGCTGGGGTAGAGGTTTGCGCTTTTCAGGTAGTTGAGGACAGTGTTTGAGCGGCCTGGTAAATAGCTGTTCAGCTTGTCGTTGGCGGTTTTGAGCCAGTCCTCACGCGTATACGGCGTGGATCTTCGGTTGTCGCCCCACCTGGCAGATTCGCCGACAATAGGCCGGTATATCTGGTCAATCCTTCTTTGGAAAAGCTGGGCCGAGGCCGGATATGAGAGCGGGCCGTTATTGAAGAAGTATTTGTGTATGTGGTCGGCAAAACGAATTCGATATTCGGCATTTCCGTCAAGCTTATCATGGATATCCGATGGGCTTTCGCCGACGTCGTTGCCCCCTTCAACTGTGTGCTCGGCGTCCCATGAATGAAAGCGCCATTTTCCGTCGGGATGATTGCGATGTGTTGCGTACCAGTTCTTATGAGGCCAATCGTGGTTGCCGGGAAACCAGTTGGCCAGCAGATACGTGATGAAATTATCGATATCCAGCTTCTGGGTCAATGTGAGGTACTTTGTCAGACTGCCCGGGTCGGATTGCACAGCGTTTGCGGCATTTACCATCGAATTATAATTTGCCGTAGCGCTGCCGCCGATGCCGTTATTGATGACGTTGCCGCTGTTATGTTTTATAGAGTCGTACTCGTCTTCGTTACCGCCGAACATTTCCGCCGCCCAGGCGTGGTCGGGCCGTTCGTGGATATAGTACATTCCCCAGTACAGGCCGTTGATGTAAATGTGGGCGTAGGAGCCGTGAGGGGAATAGCCGCCCATAGCGTTGTGAAGGTCGGCAACGTACTGATCCTGGACGTACAGGGCGGTATTGGTCTGGCCGCTGCTCGGATGCAGCCACGAGTGGTTAAGAACTCCGTCCAGTACGAATGTGTTGTGGCGATCCACCGGCGAATCGGCGAACAGCTTGAAATTCAATTTCGGCGGGCCGCCGGTTGCTTTGCGGTCGTCGGTTTGAGTCTTGAACCTCGGGCGCATCGAGAGCTTGAACGATTTCCATCTCTGCAAACTTGTGCCTCCGCCACTTACGCCTCCCTGCATGGCCATGGCGCAGTTGGCTTGAAATTCGTCTTCGGTATTTGGGTCTATATATTCGATTGAACAGACGCGCTCAGTGCCGTCCTGGGACTGATTGATATATATGCCCCTGCTGCCGAACCAGTCGTCTGTATCCATCACAAGAGAGATACTCGGGGCTGACTTAAGGTCGTCGATGATAGTTCTTGCATAGAGTCCGTTGAAGCGGTCTCTGCCGTTCTGTCCGACGACGTCCGGGTCAACCTGGTAATCGCCTGTAACAGAGCCCCATGAACTCGGATAACCAGGCGGCACAACTTGAGAGCCGGTGAATAGATTCGTGGCTTGATTGATAACATCGTCGAGGAAGATATAAGTATGTGTATCGACGTTGGTGGATTTGAAGCCCGGCAAGAATGCCATTGCCCGTAAGCAGGTTGTTGTGCTGATTGTGATTGGTGAAGCGGGATTATAAATTTGGCCGTGGCTCATAGTTGGTGTGCTTGCGTCTGTGGTGTAGCGAATTATCGCGCCGGGTGTTTCAGTAGTAATCTGTACTGCGAATGGCGCATCATAAAAGCCACGGTCATGGCTGAATTTCGTATCGGCTACAACAGCGAGATACGAACCATTATTCGATGCTCCCGGGGTCGGATTAAGCGTTACCAGATTGCTGGTGGCGTCGGGGTCCCGGCCGTAGGAAACATCCGGCGTCTGTTGGTCGAAAGTGATGCTGTCAAGTTGTGTAATGCCATCGGTATCGAACAGGCCGACCTGGTCACCGGCATCGGCGTCGAGTTCGAAGCCTGCATGCAATCCTGCATCGGCGATGTCATTGTCCGCCCAGATTAAAAGATAACCGCCGGCTTCAATTATGGTAGCGGAGGAATTATCGTTCGGAATCCGCCACCTGGTCGGCTCGGACAAATCGTCTGTAAGATACATCCCGCCGATGTTAATAGTTTCTTCGCCTGAATTGTAAATTTCGATCCAGTCGTCGCGCTGGCCCTGTGGGTCGGTTATACTAAAATCGTTCCTTGCGAGTAGTTCATTTATAACCAGGATTGCTCCCTCTCCTTCGAGCCAGTTTTCGGCAAGGACAGCGAAGTCGGCCATATTGACGCCGTCACGGGCGTTGAGGTCGGCGGGACTTCTCTCAGGACCAAGCCACTGTGCACTAAAGAGCACGAGATCTTTGAAGTTGACTTTGTTGTTCCCATCCAGATCGCCCAGCATCGGCTCTATTATGGTTATAATAACCGAGTTGCTGCCTAACTGGGGCACTTCATCCCATACCTGGAGCTGCAGGACATAATCGCCGGGCTCGGAAAATGTCGCGCAGGGGTCCGCTATGTCGTCGGCGGGTTCGAAAGTCACTGAGCCGGGGCCGCTGAGTTTCGACCACTTTATTGTCAATATGTCAAGATCACATGGGTCATCGTCCTCGATATCCGGGCTTAGCTGCAGGATATTGTTCGGCCATGTAAGGGAGTCATAATCTCCGGCATCGACATCCGGCGAGCGGTTCCCTGCCTTGCCAAGCTCTCCGAGCATGAAACCCGCAAGAGGATATGCTCTTTCATTCCCGGATTCTGGGTCGGCTTCGGCCCTGATTGTGAAGCTCCCGCCGGCAGAGGGCACGATATCATCCCAGCGAACTACATATCCGGTAATGCTGTTATTTCCGGCAATAAATTTGGATATATCCCCACTCCTTTCGACAATCCCATCACTGCTGTTATTTACGTAGTCGACCGCATCTGAGATAGTAGCAAGTGTAATCCGGTCGGGGTAGTTGTTTGAGCGAATAGCAGTCCCGATAAAAGTATAAGTCTTTGCCGGGTCTAATCCAGTGAATTCTATTTCCATCCACCAGCCACTACTGCCGTAATAGATGTTGTTTGGGCCGAAGTCTATGATATTATTGAATATCTCATAAGCTTCGGTGCCCGGGGCGGGATTGCCGCCGGCGCCGCCGCCGCTGACACTTAGTCCGGCACTTCCCATTGTGAACGTAACAGTGGGCATCCCGGCATCGCTACCGGTTTCGAAATTTTTCAGCCGGCCTGTTGAATTGGCCCTGTCGTTATTATGAATAGTCCAGCCGGTCACATTCGCCGCCGTCGAGTCCCCTGCCTCTCGAAGGCAGTCGTTGTATGCGACCCATTCAGCCCGCGCTATGCCCGCGGACAGGCCAAAAGATAATATTAAAACGAAAAAGACAAATGTTTTACGTTTTATACTTTTATCTGAGCTTCTTTTCAAACAGCAAGTCCTATAACACAAGTTTTCATCAGCCAATCCAACCTATATTAACATATCGAAGCTATTAATTCAATACGTATTTTAATTTTATCGGGCATCTCTTATGTTGATTTCGCCCAAGAAGCACATCTGTACATATCGACTCTAACAAGGCAAAACAGTTTCTCAAAGATATGATCTTGATATTTCCAGCTAACGCGTCAGTTCTTCCCTTAACTCAGATGGTGACGTTGCGTCGATTGCGTCGGGTTTCGGGCCTAAAATCAGTTGACTTTCTTCGGTCGACTGCGGTTCGGAAGCGAGCCATTTCCGCCATCGCGAATTGGCTGCGTCAAGAACAGACTCCCATTGGCTGTCGCCGGTCGGGAACTTGCGGACCATCTTGCACTGGTGATCGCAATTTCGGGCTGGATCGATGGTCCCTCTCAGGTTTATGCCAGATGGAGCGTCCGGCATTTCGGTGAGCGACAGGTACGGTACACCGGCGGCACCCGTGGGTCTGGCGTCGGCAAGCTCCTTGCTTTCGTACTTCGGCGGGACGATGGCTACGTTGACTTGATACTCATTGGGCCAAGGCGATTTGCACCTGGTTGACTCGATCGGATACCAACCGAACTGAGGCACATAGGCCTCGACAATGTAGTGCGTTTGCAACGGGCCGGACCAACTCGGATAGCCCGAAACGACTCGGGCCGGGATATTGCACGCTCGCAACAGGGCGGCCACAAGGTTGGCGCAACTGGTGCACGATCCACGGCCTGTCAACGCCTCGCCGGCCGTCAGGTCCTTGGCCAGGCCTTGAGCGTTCGAGAAGACCACACCGGCCCGCTCCTGAACGGCGGCAATAAGGGTCATCACATCGTCGGCGTCATCACGGATCTCCTTGCTCAATGCCTGGATCTTGTCGTGTTGCGCGTTGACACACCACGTGGACTTGAGCCATGGTTGACAGGGCTCGGGCCACTCGTCGGGGATTTCCGCCCGGTCCGGGACGTCGCTAAACGATGAGGGACCCACGAGCACAAGGGAGCGGAATTTGATGTCGACTTTGTCGCGCTTACTACTGAGCACGACCGACACCTTCGCAACGTGGTTATGCGGTGTGTCTTGATAGATCGTGACGCTTCTCGCCGCTTCGGGAGGGTCCACGGCCAGTTCGTAAGTCACGGGAACCTGCTGCCGATATGCCAACGGAAGAGGGAGCAAAACGTTCACGCTTTGCTCCCACTCGTCATCCGCTCTCTTGGCCGCGAAGCCGAGTTTTTCTGCCATGCGACTCACTAAAGAAGGCTTGTGCTTCAATTCCATCGCACCAGTAATTTCGAGCAGGCCGGGACCAATATCGTCAAACGACCTCATCGTTCCAAGATCACGGCCGGTAACTCTGGCATCCTGGTCGACGATCTCAAGCGACACGTCATCCATCCATGCTTGCCCGCCACCTCGCAAGAACATGCCCAGATTGATCGTCTCGGCATCTTCGGCAATATCCCCTACGATCTCATAATAGTCCCATTCCTTCTTGCGAATAGGGCGATTGGCCATGTTATCGAAGAATCCGGTCTTGCGTTGCCCTTCCTTCGTTAACAAGTCGACTCGCATCCAGAGTTGTGCCGAGCCATTTTGGCCGTCGATCTGTGTACGAACCGCGGCCCGATAGCGTACACGTTTGCCACGGAAGGAAGCCGCATCGATCTTCTGCATCACGTTTCCGAAAGGGCCGGGTTTCTCCGTGCCCCGTTTGATCGTCACACACTGTTTGCCGCTTTTCGGATCCTCATCGGAGATGAGTACGTGATAGCCGGGAATTTTGGGAATATACCAATGGTCCGGAGCCTGACCGGGTTGACCCTGTTCGAAGCCCAGGTTCGCAGGCACGGTTTCAGCAGCAGCCACAAGGGACGTCCAGACGAGGGCTATGACCACGGTGGTGAGAATCTCGAGACGGTATGTTCGGCAGTTCATTCGCTTTTCCTCTCGAGTGAGGCGTTGGTGTATGAATCAAACACAAAACACAATGCTATCTTTGACAACCAATTTAACAAACATTATATGATACTGGCCTACCTATTTCAAGCATCTTATTCAAAATAGCACAACCAATCAAGGCCTCTCGTGCCATGAAATTCGAGCCTCAGAGCATCCATGTGTGTTTTACCCATTGGGTTCTCTCATATCAAATGGTCTGAAGAGGCTTGAGTGGTCTCCACAAGCTCTATATTATCAAAATCCTGTTTAATTGTCATTGACTATTTGGGAAATCCGGGTTTATGCTGTTAAACTGTTACTTTGGTAATGGAACCATAACGGATTTTAAACTTTTGTCTGAAAGACGGCAGGGCTGTAGAATCGTGCTGAAATATAAGCAGGAGAAACAAAATGGGAAGTATTGAACAAGGCGTTAAACAGGCTGTAGAGAATTGTCTGAAAGTCAAGGCGGGCGAGAGCGTGGTAATTATTACCGATACCGAGACAATCGAAATCGGCTCAGCTATCAAAACAGCAATCGAAAAGATTACCGCCGATATTAAATTCTTCGTAATGGAAGACTTCGGCGAAAGACCGATTGATTACCCGCAGGCAATAGACGATGCCATTAAGGCTGCCGATGTCAGTATCTATGCCGCCCAGGGTGCTGAAGGAGAACTCCAGACCTTCCGAATGAAAATGCTCAGAGCGATCGAGGCAAATCCCGGGCTGCGGCATGCCCACATGATAGGAATCACGCCTCAGATTATGAAAGACGGGATGTGCAGCGATTACAAAGAGATTCAGCGTGTCAGCAGATTAGTTTATGAGAAGGTTCGAGACGCGAGTAAAATCAGGGTTGCAACTGAGAAAGGGAACGATTTCGTGGCTGAATTCAGTCCGCAGCTCAAATGGATAATCAGCGACGGCGATATCACCCCGGGCCAATGGATGAATCTCCCCGATGGTGAGGTATTTACATCCCCGGTTAATGTCAGCGGAAAAATTGTCATCGACGGCTGTCTCGGGGATTTCTTCACCCAGAGATACGGTTCTCTTGAAAATACGCCCATTATCATCGAGGTTGAAAATGGCAGAGCAATAAAAGAAAGTATACGCTGTGACGATGAGCAGCTCCGGCACGAGTTTACCAAATACCTCTTTGAGATCGATGAGAACAGCAATCGGATTGGGGAATTTGCCATAGGAACGAATACCGGCCTGACTAAGCTGATCTACAATCTGCTCCAGGATGAGAAGTTTCCCAGCGTGCATATTGCTTTTGGTAGCCCCCTGCCCGGTAAAACCGGCGCCAAGTGGGATAGCAAAGCGCACGTTGACGGCATGATAAAGAATCCAAGTATTTATGTAGATGGTGAAGTGCTGATGGATAAAGGAGAATTCTGCTTAACTGATGATTAAACTCGAACGGAGAAAAAGAAAAATGACAGACAAATCCAGCCGGCGTGCATTTCTAAAGACTATGCTTGGGAGTGCAGGAGCCGCATTATTACCCGCCGGGGCACTGCTGCGGGCCAATGGGGCAAAGAAGAAACCGCTCAATTTCGTATTCTTCCTTATCGATGATTTCGGATGGATGGACATAGGCGCCAATAATCCCCACTGCTTCTACGACACACCGAATATCGACCGTCTTGCACGTTCCGGCATGAACTTCACCAACGGTTACGCCGCCTGCCCAGTATGCAGCCCGACGCGCTTCAGCATAATGACGGGCAAGTACCCGTCCCGCTTCGACGCGACCGAATGGTTCAGCGGCAAGCGTTCCGGGCGGTTTAATCCGGCGCCGCTTAATGACTGGATGCCGCTCGAAGAAGTGACATTAGCCGAAGCTTTGAAAGAGCATGGCTACAAGACGGGATTTGTCGGCAAATGGCACCTCGGCGCCGACGAGAAGTATTGGCCGGAAAATCAGGGCTTTGACAACAACGTAGGCGGCTGGGCCGTCGGCTCGCCCCGCGGCGGTTATTTCGCCCCGTTCGATAATCCCCGGCTCGGCGATTATCCCGAGGGCTCGCACCTGCCCAAGGTGCTAACCGATGAATCTTTGAAACTGCTTGACGAATACAAAGACAATCCTTTCCTGCTCTACCTGGCGTACTACTCCGTCCACACTCCCCTTCAGGGCCGGGATGACCTGATTGCCAAGTACCAGGCCAGGCGACAGGAAATATTGGACGCCGAGGAGCGGGAATTTGGGCCCGAAGAACAAGTCTGGCCGGTCAGCAGCCAGCGGCGGGTTCGTCTCCGGCAATGTCACGCCGTGTACGGGGCTATGGTCGAGGCTATGGACGAACAGATCGGCCGCGTGCTGGACAAGCTTGAGCAGCTCGGTATCGCCGAGAACACGGCTGTTATCTTTATGTCCGACAACGGCGGATTATCGACCAGCGAAGGCTCGCCTACGTCCAATCTGCCTCTGCGCGGGGGCAAGGGCTGGTTGTACGAAGGCGGTATCCGCGAGCCTTTCCTGATTCGCTGGCCCGGCGTGACAAAGGGCGGCTCCAATTGTGATGTCCCCGTGGTTAGCACAGATTTCTATCCGACCATTCTCGATATGGCCGGGCTGCCCTTGAAGAAAGACCAGCATTTGGACGGTGTGTCACTGGTTCCCTTGCTGAAAGGCGCGACGAGTATCGACCGTGGCGTTATCTATTGGCATTATCCGCACTACTCCAACCAGGGCGGCTTCCCCGGCGGTGCGATTCGAATGGGCGACTTCAAGCTCATCGAACGTTTCGAGGATGGCCGCGTCCACCTTTACGACCTGCAGAACGACATAGGCGAACGGCAGGACCTGGCTTCTCAGTATCCGCAGCGTGTCGAACAAATGCGCAACAGGCTGCACGAATGGTATAAACAAGTCGATGCGAAATTCCTCCAGCCCAAGGGTGACAATCAACACCCCTGGCGCCCTGAATAGGCCGGCATAGTTTTACGAGTTTTGCCGCCACGATACGGGTCGAATATCTTCGATCTTGGACTCGTCCAGCTCAATCCCGAAGCCCGGCTTATCCGGCAGTTCCAGCATTCCGTCTATGGGCTTGAGCGGGTGCTTCTCGAAATCGTAGTAGCTATCCATCTTCTGAATCAGGAACTCGACGAGCGGACAAACCTCCACAGGCTGGCTTGCCACTACATGCATCGCGGCGTGGATGCTGTGGCCGTGAGGGATGACATTTACCCCGTGAACCGAAGCAAGCGTACATATCTTTACCAGCTCGCTGATCCCGCCGCACCATTCCGGGTCGGCCTGAACCACCATGATAGCATCGGCCTTGAGGAATTTGTGCACATCCCAGCGGCCGTAAAAATGCTCTCCCGTAGCCACCGGGATCGAGGTCTCGCGGCTCAGCTCGATAAAGGCGTCGAGGTTGGCGCTCTGGAAGGGCTCTTCTATCCACCGTGGATTATATTGCTCGGCCCGCCTGGTCCAGGCCAGGGCGTATTGAAGGTCCCATTGCCAATACGCGTCGAACATGAGGTCCACATCGTCCCCTACCGCTTCGCGAAGCAAACGCACGACTTTCACATCTTGTTCGACACCATCCGGCCCGAAGTTCGGCCCGCGATCCCGCACAAACCATTTTTGATGCTGGTACCCCTGCTGCTTCAATTCCTGTGCTTTCGAACGCAGCGCCGATGGTTCCTGCGAGAAACCCAGACAACTGGCGTATGCCCTGACCTTGCTGCGCGAACCGCCGAGAAGACGATATACCGGCAGGCCGAAGAGCCGGCCGCGAAGGTCCCAGAGCACATTGTCTATAGCACTGAGAGCCATGATGTAGTGGCTGCCGCGAGAGTGCCTGCTGGCTCGGAACATCTTGTCCCAATAAGCTTCGTATGCCAGCGGGTCCTGTCCGATGAGACTTCGCTTGAAGAATTGATCGACGAACATTGCCGCCTCGTTGTCAATCGGGCCGTAGAGCCCCGCCGGGCCGCCATCGGTATGGACTTTCAGATAGAGAGCCTTCCGCTTGTTCTTGCCTGTTATCTGCAGGATTTCCACTTTTGTGATTTTCAGGTTCCCTTGCTTGCCTGAACCTACCGGCTCTGCAGCGGAAATAATCCCGGTACGTGTACCCATGCCGGAGGCCACACCCATAGCTGCAAGACCCGTTAGAAAACTGCGTCGTTTCATACAATCAATCATCTGTATATCCTTCTACGAACTACGAAAAAAACGTTTTGACCGGAGCACCACAAAAGCGTTACGATATTCTGATAGTATACGTCGAAGCCGAGGCGTTTGCCAGGGTTATCAGTTTGCAATGCCTCGTCCCCGCTCGATATGAAGGAAACTTCTTCTTCACCCTGAGCGTAGTCGAAGAGCTATTTACGACATAACTAATTATTGTTGAGATGAGGATAGAACCATGCGTTACGTTTTTATAATTCTTGCTGCTTGCCTTACTTTATACTCAATACAAACAGCTCCCGCAGGCGTTAAAATCGAGCCAGGTCCTCCAGTTATTCCATGCTTTGATATCTACGAAATTGTTGTGGAATCTGACAGCCCGCCTGAAGGTAATCCTTTCACCAATGTTCGAGTCAGTGCTACTTTCACGCCCAACATCGGCTCGCCGGTAGAGGTCGAAGGTTTTTGTGACGACCAGAACGGGCGCTGCTTTCGTGTACGATTCTGCCCGTCACTTGTTGAAACTGAGTACAAATTCTCGCTGACGACAAACATCGAAGCGGATAAGAAATACACAGGCTCTTTTAGAACAACCAAACCCGAAGGAATGCAGCCTGTTATTGTGAATCCTGAACATCCAAAACACTTTCAGTTCGCCTTGTCCCGGCAGCCTTTCTATCATATGGGCCTGACCGCCTATCACCTGTTGGATCCGTCAAATGACGATAAGCAGATCGAAAGCCTGTTCGATTATTGCGTTCGATACGGCTTCAATAAGGTTCGCTTTCTTTTAACGGGCTATCCGAGAGACAACGACACCCGCAGCAAAAGTGAGTATAAGTTCGAAGGCGATTTGTGGAAGCTCCCTAATTATGGAGCGCCTCCGGGTGAAGTAAATCCGTTGCCTGCCTGGTTGGGTAAGCCCCATAAATATGACTTTACACGTTTCAATATAGCTCATTGGCAGAAAGCAGATCAGGCCGTACAGGCCATGAGAGACCGTGGCATTGTCGCGACGTGCATTGTTACGCTCGAAAAACAAGGTCTTCCACGGGAACTCGGCGTTCTTACCGAACATGAGAAACGGCTCTACCGTTATACCGTCGCCCGGCTGTCGGCCTTCTCGAATGTCTGGTGGGATTTGGGAAATGAGCATAACGAATATCGCAAGCCGAACTGGGCTGCAAAAATGGGAAACCTTGTCAAAAAATGGGATCCTTACGACCGTTTGCGTTCGGCTCACGCACACCAGGATTGGCTTTATGGCGATCAACCCTGGGCCGGCTTTATCATCACGCAACAATACGGCAACTGCGCCGAGGTGAATCAGTGGGCCCTGAAATACCGGCACATTGCCAAGCCTTATGTGAATGAAGAATATGGTTATGAAGGTGTGCTCGATGTGCCTAAGCACGGCCTGAACGCCGACTGGGTAAGAAAATGCCACTGGTCGATTGCAATGGCCGGCGGATATGCCACCTACGGCGATTGGACCGCCGAAAGCCCCTTCTATACAGCTCATATCGGACAGGGCAAAGCGCCTGCTCAATTGCATTGCTTGCGAAAAACTTTCGAGTCGATTCCGTATTCTCAGATGGAACCGCATAACGAGCTTGTTGGAAAAGGTGCATTTTGCCTCGCCGCCGAAGGTGATATCTACCTCATATACTTGGCAGATGTTAGAGAAACAGTCTTAAACGTCGAATCGGCCGGGCAAAACTATAAGATTACATGGATAAATCCCAGGACAGGTAAACGATCGAATTCAGTCGATACGGCGAAAGACAAAATTACGCTGCGCAGGCCTTCATCGAGCGACTGGGCGGCGATAATTAAGGTCAATCAGTAAATAAACAGTGTCTCGCTTAATCCGATTAGATCCTAATCGTTAACAAAGTGAACTTTTTATGATAGGAGAAGCCATGAGATCTTCATATATGTCTCGTCGTTCATTTATGAAATCACTCGGTTTATCTGCTGCTGCTGTTATTCTCCCAGCTAAACTTAAAGCAGCCGATACCAAATGCCCCAACATCGTTTTGATTTATGTCGACGATCTCGGTTATGGTGACGTAGGCTGCTATGGCGCGACCAATGTCAAAACGCCAAACATTGACAAGCTCGCATCTGAAGGATTGCGTTTTACGAACGCTCATTCTCCGTCGGCGACCTGTACGCCGTCACGCTATGCCATGCTAACCGGCGAATATGCCTGGCGTCATAAAGGTACGGGCATTGCGCGGGGTGACGCCCGCATGATTATCCAGCCGGGGCGAACGACGCTTCCGTTGATCATGCAAAGAGCAGGCTACACGACCGGCGTTGTGGGCAAATGGCACCTCGGGCTGGGGGCACAAGGTCGTGAGCTTAACTGGAACATCGATATTAAGCCCGGCCCACTTGATATAGGATTCGATTACTGTTTCCTGATTCCCGCCACCGGCGACCGAGTGCCGTGTGTTTACGTGGAAAACCGCCGGGTCGTTGGTCTCGATCCGGAGGACCCGATACAGGTCAGCTTTAACGGACCTATCGGCGACGAGCCGACAGGCAAAGACCATCCGGAACTGCTTAAGATGCACCCCAGCCATGGCCACAACCAAACTATAATCAACGGCATCAGCAGGATCGGCTACATGAGCGGCGGAAAAGCGGCACGCTGGGTGGATGAGGACATAGCCGATGTTATCACCGACAAGGCCAAAGACTTTATCGAGAAGCACAGGAACAAGCCGTTCTTCCTCTACTTTTCGACACACGATATCCACGTGCCGCGCGTCCCTCACCCAAGATTCGCCGGCATGAGCGGCCTCGGCCCGCGCGGCGACGCGATTGTGCAGCTTGACTACTGCACCGGTGAAATTCTCAAAACGCTTGATCGTCTGGGTCTTACTGAGAACACCCTGGTGATTTTTACCAGCGATAACGGACCCGTGGTGGACGATGGTTACAAAGACCAGGCGGTGGAAAAACTCGATGGACACAAGCCTTCCGGCCCTCTGCGGGGAGGAAAATACAGCGCATTCGACGCCGGTACGCGCGTACCTTTTATTGTACGCCGGCCCGGTTATGTGAAACCAGGTCAGTCTGACGCTCTTGTTTCTCAGATTGATTTTATGGCTTCATTCGCGGCGCTTACCGGCCGGAAACTTGCCCCCAACGACGCGCCGGACAGCTTTGATATTCTTCCTGCACTGCTCGGTAAATCGCTCGTAGGCCGCGACCATTTGGTTGAGCACGCCCGCTGCCTTTCTTTGATTAAGGGAGACTTCAAATACATCGAGCCGAGTAAGGGGCCGAAGATAAACAAGAATACCAATACCGAACTCGGCACAGATCCGCAATCACAGCTTTACAACCTCAGAAACGATCTTGGCGAAAAACACAATGTCGCGCCGGAGCATCCGGATGTTATTAAAGAGCTGGCTGATCTGCTGGAGAAAATCAGATACCGGGATCATTGAGGATTGTGGATAATCCGAAGATTTTGCTTGACGGGCAGGCGGCTAATCTGATATAAAAAAGTTAGGATACCACGTGGGGTATCCCACTGTGGAGTGAGTTTCGTGGATTTTCGGTTTTCCGCAGGGAGGCGGTATCAAGTAAAAATTGTCCGCAGAATTGTATTAAAGGGTGTAGCAAAGATTTGAACCATTATCGTTCATCTTAATTTTCAGGAGGATTATCATGAGCAGGCAAACAATTTATTTCATTTCACTTATTTTAATGTCCGGCTTGTTACTAACAGACCCCGCCAGTGCAGTTAATTTAGGCGATCCCGATCTTATCGGCTATTGGGCGTTGGATGAGGGATCAGGTACGACTACCGCCGATCAATCCGTCAATGGCTATAACGGCACGCTTAACGGTGGTGTGACCTGGACCGATGGCATGTTTGGAGGCGCTTTGCAGTTCGATGGGAGCGATGCGTATGTGGGTACAGACCTGAGTTTACTCAATGACCTGGATGCATTCACATTGGCCTGCTGGGTCAGCGGTAGCAATACCAGCATTTATGCCGGCATTATTGGCCAGAATGACCTGGTAGAGTTTGGCTTTACATCGGAGAACGGTGGTCAGCTCGGGGTTTGGATGGCCGGCAATCAGTGGCAGTTTGTTGGCGCAGACTATGACTTTGAATATCCTTCCTGGCATCACGTGGCTTTAACAGGAGATTCAACAGGAGTCGTAATCTACATAGACGGCGAGGTGGCGGCAAGCCACGATGGGGCCGTCTCGAGCGGCAACTCCGGGTTTACATTCAACATCGGCGGCTATGTCTTCAATGATAGCACACAACCACAACCACTTCTGGGAGAGATTGACGATGTCTTTGTATATGGCCGTGCGTTAATGCTGGAAGAGATTCAGGCTCTGATGGCGGGTCCCCGTGGATATCCTTATGCCACGAGCCCCGATCCGGGCGACGGCGATATGCATGCGGGTACCTGGGCGACGCTTTCCTGGCGGCCGGGAGATTTCACGGTTTCTCACGATGTGTATATGGGCGATAATTTCGACGATGTGAACAACGGTACAGGTGATACGTTCAGAGGTAATCAGACCGATGCGTTTTTGGTTGCCGGTTTTCCCGGATATCCTTTTCCGGAAGGTTTGGTTCCCGGCACAACTTACTACTGGCGGATTGACGAGGTAAACGATGCCGAGCCGAATAGTCCCTGGAAGGGCGATGTCTGGAGCTTCTCGATTCCACCCCAAACTGCGTATTACCCCGTTCCGGCTGACGGCGCCGAATTTATTGACCTGGATGTGCAGCTTAAATGGACGGCAGGTTTCGCCGCTATGTTGCACTATGTAGTCTTCGGCGAAGATTTCGATGAGGTGAGCAACGCTGCTACGGGTATTCTTAACGGCACAACGACTTACACCCCCGGCCCGCTTAATCTGGCGAAGACCTACTACTGGCGGGTAGATGAGTATGATGGCGCCGAGACTCATAAAGGTGACGTTTGGAGTTTCACCACTCTGGGCGCCGTGACCGGCCCGAATCCCGCTGATGGTTCTGTAGATGTAAAGCCATCGGTAATTCTTGGCTGGGATGCGGGGGCCGTCGCCGCTTCGCACGAGGTGTACTTCGGCACGGAAGTGGACGCCGTGGCCAGTGCCACGAAAACCTCGCCCGAATACAAGGGGTCAAAGGCCCTTGGCGAGGAGAGCTATGACCCCGGCAAGCTTATAATGAATACTACTTACTACTGGCGTATCGATGAGGTCAACGACAGTCCCGATAGTCCCTGGGCTGGTAATGTCTGGAGCTTTACGACCGGTGATTTCTTTGTCATTGACGATTTTGAGAGCTACGATGCCGGGGACAAGCAGATATGGTACTCATGGCATGACGGCCTCGGTTATGGTTCGATCGGGACGGCGGATTATTTTGCCGGTAACGGCACCGGCGCTGCAGTTGGCGATGAAACCACACCTTCTTATAACGAGGAAACTATCGTC
>CAZTDF010000101.1:0-15780 GCA_964612465.1 uncultured Pirellulales bacterium | reverse complement strand
TTAGGAGATATGAAATGAAGCAGTATGTCTTGATGAGTATTTTGCTGGTCAGTATGTTCGCATGCCCGGCGGTCCTCTCTCAGGAATTCGAGCCGGAGGATATGGAAATCCAGATGGAAATGCGTCAGCAGGAGATGGAGTTGCAGCAGCGCGAAGCGAAAATGGAAATGGAGCGAGAGATGTATAAGCTCGAGCTTGAGCAGCGCAGGATGGAGCTGGAACGTGCATACCAGGATGATAATGACGATGACGAAGGCGAAGGGGCACTGGGCATCCTGCTACTGATATGCGCGGTGATCCATATTCTCGTGGCGATTTGGGTTTACATGGATATACGCCAATTGAACCGCGGCTCCGGTATTTGGATTATAATCGCCCTTCTGGCTGGACTGCTCGGGGCATTAGTTTACGCTATTGTCCGCCTTGGTGACGGTCGGCAAAAGGAATCCTAACCGGCACGCGACTGATTTAGCCATAGGCTGATGCTATCTGAGGTTTTGCCCTAACTTAAGTTGGGAGCACCCAGTCTAATAAAAAAGTCTTCATGGCCGTACATAAGCCGGCCTAGGGAGTTGTTGCGCCTTAAAACAAACAATTCTTAAAAAAATGGTTATACTACAAGGAAAATAGGGTATAATGCTTAGGCGTTAGTTCATAATGTATTGTTCTTAATTCATAGTATTAGTCGGGAGCATGTATGTCAGGTCATTCACACTGGGCTGGTATAAAATATAAGAAAGCGGCTTTGGACGCTAAACGCGGCAAGGCCTGGAGCAAAATATCTCGAATGATTATCGTGGCGGCCAAACAGGGCGGCGGGGATCCCTCTGCCAACCTGACCCTGCGATATGCGATCGACAAGGCCAAAGGGGCAAATATGCCCAAGGATACGATCGAGAAGGCGATCAAAAAGGGTACCGGCGACCTGGAAGGGATGAGTTTTGAAGAAGTGCTGTATGAGGGCTATGGGCCGAGCGGCGTGGCGATTATGGTCGAGGCACTGACGGACAACCGCAATCGAACCGGGCCGGAAGTTAAGAGGATGTTCGAGAAACACGGCGGCTCGCTGGGCACAAGCGGGTGCGTCAACTGGATGTTCACGAAGAAGGGATTGATTACAGTTATCGCCGCAAACACCGATGAAGAGCAGCTTCTGGAAATCGCCTTAGGTGCCGGCGCGGACGATATGCAGGCTGTCGGAGAAGTCTTCGAGATAACCTGCGATCCGGGTGCCTACGAAGAATTGAAAAAGGCCCTGCAGGAAAAGGAAATACCGATCGAGGTCGCTGAAATTTCCATGGTGCCTCAGAGCACAATCGACATTTCCGACGAACACACAGCAAAGAGAATAATTTCGCTGATGGAGGCCTTTGAAGACCACGACGACGTGCAAAACACATACGCGAACTTCGATATACCGGAGGAAATAATCGCCCGGATTTCGTAGTACATATTCCGCCTGATGTCACCGTGACGATGGTGACTATCAAGCGTTAATTAGAACGGCGGTCAAATGCCGGATTTTCTGGAAAGCTCTTCCACTCGCTCTTTGGCATAAAGATATTTATTTTTGTCGAGCCGGCTGACAACGTCCTCTCGTTCGGGATACATCTGCCTGAACTGGGCACGGTATTCATCTTCGATCTCGATTGCTTTGTTGTACTGCTCGATTGCGATTTCTGCGTTGCCCATTTGGTCGGCAATTTGAGCCTGTTTGAAACGCAGCCGGCCGCAGCCGGGATAACGCTCGACCGCCTGTAACGCAGCTTTATAAGCCTTATTCAGCCAATCGGCTTTTTCCTGCTGTGTCGAGGTTTCCGCGAGCTGACGATATACGTCCGTTAACCGCTCGAAGTTTTTGAAGCCGGCGTCGTTTCGCCCGATTGCACTTTGCAGGCATGTTTCAGCATGCAGCAATAAATCCCGATTTTTATCCAGTGTCATCTCATACTCTTCCAGATACAACCGGCCGTTGAGGGACAGTGCTGAAGAGCTTAGAACATCATCGCCGGCGGCCTTTTCCAAAAGTTTGTGAGCGTATTCGAGTTGTCCAGATGACCTGGCCATATTGGCCTTTCGTATCCGAGAGGTGCTTGCGGCTACGGGAACAAAAACGTAACTCAAATAAACCAGGCATGTCACCACAGCGGCGGCGGCTATCAGTATCTTAGCAAACGGTTTAGTTTTGAGAACGAGCAAAGGTCGGGATTTCGTATGCGAATCGATCGCGATAAGACACGCCATCATAGCCCAGAATGTGGTCAAAACGCCCGGTTCGAAAATGGCAAAGTCAAACAAGTTGTGCAAAGTCACGCCCAGCACGGCACAGAAAACAGCAACGGCGGTATTCGTATTGCGTATCTCAGATTTAGAATCTCGCGTTTTGATCAGCGGGCCCGCGAAAAGTACGAACGCGATGACAAAAACCGCCGCGGGCGCAATATACATTGTGACCATTATATAGATGATAACGTCAAGCGACTCGGCAAACATTTCGGGCATAAGAAGCGGACGAATAAGCAGCAAAACCGTCGATACGGCAATCATGATAATTATGGCTTGTGTTCTGAATGCCGGCTTGAACCGGTTAATTTCTACAGAGCCGGCAGCGGATGTAGCAGCGATCATTCTCCACAAGGGCACAATAAGCATAGCCAGAAAACCGAGAAGACCAAGCGGGCCGTATTGAGTCAGAATGCTGAGCGGAAAATTGTGCGGATCGGCAACGGATTCCAATGCTGCGGCCGGTTTGTAATGCGGATAGAAATCTCCGAAATTGCCGGGCCCGACGCCTGTAAGAGGATGGTCGGCGTACATTTTCGCGGACGCATGCCAGTACTGCCACCTGACGAGCATGGAGCCGCCGCCCGGCAGCCGGCCGTGACTCAATCCGTACGAGACAACCGCCCAACCGACTGCGACTGCCAGCAACAGACAAACCGCCAGGACGATTCGTTTGTGAGCTTTGAGCCAGTTGCCAAATAACAGGAGCATGAAGAACGCCGCCGCGGCAAAGAACAAGCCTATTGCTGCACCTTTGCTGCGCGTCAGGCCGAGGCTGAACAAGATGACGGCAATTCCTAAGCCGCAGCCGAGAATGTACCAGAGATCGGATGTGTCGGGCCGGCGATTTTTGAACTTGTCGATGAATAATGCAACAGCGGCAAACAACGCCATCAGGGCGAACGAGCCGGCGGAATTACGAGTCGTGAAGAAACCGCGGACACCTTTGGAATACAGGCGATGCTCGAAATGAAACTGCTGAAAAGAACCAGGCTTTATGCCGAACTGGCCGAGCATGATTTGCGGGTCCTGCTGGTACTGTTCGATCGTCATCTGGTTGCTGACGAAGAATTGCTCGGCACATTGATAGGCCGATATAACGCCCAGAGCGACAATGACGGCCAGCATCAGTTTGATTTTAGCTTGTGAATCCAGTATCTGGACGAGCAAAAAAGCCATCAGCGACGGAGCCAGAAATACAGCGATATCCGTCATTGCCAGCCGTTTGTCCGCTGCCGCCAGACCGGCAACGAAAGCGCCTACGCAGAATATGCCCAGACCGATTTCTATGCCGGTACGCCTATAGATAAAGCTCCTGCTGCAGAAGCTCCATACAATCCACAAGACAAAGGCCAGTATCAGCACGGTCGATACCGATAAGCTGTAAAGATTGTCGTTGAGATTAGCCGCGAAAGTGGTCGAATGCGTAGCCGGGCCCTCGGTAAACGTCGTGCGAAGCGCAATCACCGCCAGGCAAAGAGCAAGCAGCACATATTCAAAGTACGCCAGGGCTTTGCTCTTTGACGGATTCGGATTAGTCGGCTTCTTTGTCATTTTTGACGGTGGTCTCAAAGACAGCGATAATTGATAATACTAAAATTGTCTGCAGGAAAACAAGAATAGCGCCGACCAAATCGACCTGGGACAAAAAAGTCGCTCCGAGGCCGGTGCAGAGCGTCGCCAGATACAACGTAAGGACTGTTTGGGTATCGGTCAGGCCGTGCTTCTTCAATCGGTGAGAAAAATGCTGGGTATCACCAACAAAAGGACTCTTGCCCTGGCTTATGCGTAATAGAGTGACGCTGATGAAATCATAGAGAGGAACAGCCATAACAACCAGCGGCATAAAAACCGGATACCATTGGCCGCTTTGAGCTTCGTGATAATATGTCGTGCGCAGAGACAGCAGTGCCACAAAAAAGCCTATAACAAGCGAGCCGGCGTCACCCATAAATATCCTGGCGGGCGGGAAATTAAAGACCAGAAATCCCAGCAATGTTCCGATAAAGACAAGTGCCAGGCCACCGACGAGAATCTGGCCACTGAAAGCCGCGGCGGTAAACAGAATGGAACTCGCGATGACGGCGATACCGGCAGAGGCGCCGTCCATATTATCCAGAAAGTTGAATGCATTGATAATCAGCACAATCCAAAAGGCCGACAGAACAGAAGCAATAATCCGGCTCTCAATAAAAAGCTCGACCCTGATATCCGCAAAGGCTGCCGCGACGAATGCAACCGCGAACTGAACGCCAAGTTTGAAGAACGGACCAAGGTGCCTTTTGTCATCCCACAGGCCCAACACGAAAAGAATAACGATACAGAGCAGTATCACAAGAAGCTCATCGATTCTTGCTAAAAAATCGGCGGGATCGATTTTGGCATGTTCGGCAAGCCAGCCAAAATGGCCCGGAACAACGAGAAACTTTACAACCGTTATAGCAGCAAGAATGACGATTAAGAGCGTTGCAAATATGGCGATTCCACCGCCGAGCGGGATGATATCCCGGTGGTACCTGTCAGCGGCCGGGCGGGCGACAAAATCTGTCCGAACGACCACCTTTTTCACAATGGCTGTTAGAACAGCAGACAGAGCAAACGAACCAATCAATAGAGCTATCGCCAATATAGCCAAACTGACAACTCCCTAAAAATATAACGTTAAATGCCCCCCAGAACGGGCCTGGGGGCTAATCTATGCTTTTTCGCGACGCGACGATTTTAGCTGCTCCAGCAGCCGGGTTCTGACTTTTTCAAAGAAATCGAAGTAACATTGCTGCATGTAGTCCGGGTAAGTATGATCCAAAGGCTTCCAACTGCCCTTGTCAAAAATCAATGTCACTTCGGCGTACATTTTCCTGCCTATATATATACGATGCGAATAGTTTTTTGTTGTGGCTAAAACCAGCTTTGAAGGCTCGATAATCCCGGGATCCAGATTGACCGGTCTTGGCAGAGGAAGACTGAGAACTTTGGCCAATTTTTGCTCAAGCTTGTTTGTCCGTATTTTGATTTTCGCCAGCCTGCCCGGATCGATAAGCTTTTCGATACTCAAAAACTGCCTTAATATCCGCGGGCCTGTCTGGTCCTGGTAATAATCTGTTTTGTCAAACGGCCAGACATCGCTCGTGAAATCGGCATTACCGAACTTGTCAGTCAGTATATCGGCTGCACTGTTCAGACACTGATAGTTGGCGGCCAAAACACCTATTACAAGCTTTACAGTATTAGGCTCTCTCAGCTTCCACATTGTCAAACATCGCAGATTCGCACGGCATACGCAAGAGACGCGATTTGATCCTTTTTCTTCGGGACAAATTCGTGCGCTACATACCCTTTGTAGCCGGTCCCGACGATTGCACGCATTATCGCCGGATAATACAACTCCTGCGACTCATCGATTTCGTTTCGTCCGGGATTGCCGCCGGTGTGGTAGTGACCAATATATTCCTTATTATCGCGAAGCGTCCGTATGATATCACCTTCCATAATCTGGGCGTGATAGATGTCATAGAGAATCTTGACGCTCTCGGAGCCGACTTTCTTGCAAACTTCAACGCCCCAGGCCATGTTGTCGAACATGTAATCCTTGTGATCTACCTTGCTGTTGAGATATTCGAGACAGATGGTGACTCCTTTCTTTTCCGCGTATCCGGCAATTTTCTTCAAAGCGATGACCGAATTTTCAACACCGACGTCGTCTGGCATGCCTGCGCGGTTGCCGGGAAAGGAAATCACATTCGGATATTTGTACTCAGCGGCGGCATCAATTGCTGTGCGAATTTTGTCCAGGCATTCCTCATGGTTCTCTTTTCTATTGATCCCCTTAGTCAGGCCGTGCGTGTTGACCATCGAACAGGCAAGGCCGTGTTTTTTAAGGGTAGGAAAGTCATTCGGTCCGAGCAGATCGATTGCTGTTAATCCCATCTTCTTGACGATTACACAGAATTCGTCAAGGGGGAATTTCCCATAGCACCACTTACTGACGGATTGATTGATACGGCCGTTCTTGACGACCCGCTCAACATCGTCCGCAGCGACAGCCTGCCCGGCACGAGTCAATGTGCCGGCAATAGTCCCTGCAGCAATTAGAGAGCTGCTGCGGATAAAGGTTCGCCGTGAAGGTTTATTTTGGTTCATCATTATCTCCTTTTCAATATCAGACGTTTAACTGTTCTTTGAGTTCATTAACAAGTTCTATGACTTTGGCTGTCGCATTCTCGACGCTGACCTTGCTGCTTTCGGATTCGGAACGCAGCTTTACCTCGACATTACCTTCGGCGAGTGACCTCTGACCGACGGTGACCCTAACGGGGATGCCTATCAGATCGGCATCTTTGAACTTCACTCCAGCGCGCATGGATCTGTCGTCCAGCAATACATCAATACCTTTGCCAAGCAACTGCTCATAGATGCTGCCGGCGGCCCGGGCAACTTCTTCATGATCCTGATTCACAGAAGTAATAATAACCTCGCAAGGAGCGATGCTGATCGGCCAGATAATGCCGTTCTTGTCATTGCCAAGCTCGATCGCCGAAGCGAAGATTCGATTTATACCAATACCATAGCAGCCCATAATACAGGGCTTTTCATTTCCTTGCTCATCGAGAAACTTTGCTCCGAGTTTTTTACTGTATTTTGTTCCAAGCTTAAAGACCTGCCCAACCTCGATACCCTTCTTAAAGAGCAGTTTCTTGCCCTTATACGTATCACCCTCGCCGGCTAAGCGGATGTCGGCAACGGCAATATTCTCACCTTCAAGCGGAAAATCTCTGCCGGGCACAACATTTTTAATATGATAGTCGCTTCTATTGGCCCCGGTGACACCGACCGTCATTGCCGCAACAGCGTGATCGATAATCATTTTCGAGACCTTACCGGTTAAGCCCATCGGGCCAGCAAAGCCAACTTTGGCGCCGGTTACTTCTTCTATCGTCAACTCGGTAGCCAGATCCATATGCTCACCGCCGATTATTTGCGTCAATTTCTCGGGATTCAATTCATGGTCGCCGCGTATAAGAGCAGCAATTGTCTGGTCTCCAGCACTGTAAATCAGGGTTTTAATCATATCGCCAGGCTGGGACCCGAGAAAACCGCAGACCGCATCAATGGTGCCGACATTTGGAGTGTGAACTTCCTCCGCTGGTGGAATTTCCGCATCAGCTTGCTCTTTCGGCAGCGCATCTACTTCCGCTCTTTCGAGGTTTGCCGCATAGGAGCCGTCTTCGGTGTAAACGATTGTATCCTCGCCCGATTCGCAGGGTATGGTGAACTGATGCGAGCCTGAGCCGCCCATCTCGCCGGATTCGGCCTCGACGATAACGTATTCGAGCCCGCAGCGTTTGAAAATCCTGCAATAAGCATCGTACATTGCCTGATATGATTTATCGAGGCTTTCAGGATCGACATCGAAGCTGTAGGCGTCCTTCATTATAAATTCACGGGACCGAATCGCGCCAAACCGCGGCCGAAACTCATCGCGGTATTTCGAGCTTATCTGATAAATGTTAATCGGAAGTTGCTTATAAGATTTTACCTCGCCGGCAATTAGGGTCGTAAAGACTTCCTCGGCGGTAGGGCCGAGCACGTTCATCCTTCCGTGACGATCCTCGAAGCGGAACATCGTCGGGCCATAATCGTCGCTCCGGCCGGTTCTATCCCATAGCTCAAGCGGCTGCATGGACGGTACGATAATCTCCTGGGCACCGGCCTTGTTCATTTCCTCACGGACGATCGCGATAATCTTTAGCAGGCTGCGCCAGCCGAGCGGCAGATAGGTATACGTTCCGCTGGCTACCTTGCGGCACAATCCCGCTCGAATCATCAATTGGTGGCTGGCTACTTCGGCATCGGCAGGAATTTCTTTAACCGTAGGTATAAACATCCGGCTGTATCTCATATTTCGTCCCTTATGGCCTGTCAATCTTAGATCGTCTTATCATCAATTCAAAACTCAGTATGTTTAGAGCGATTTATAGTCCAAAAGACGAAGCTTTGCAAGGATATTTCACTTCCATCGGAGAACACGGAGTAACAAGCGGAAATTTGCGACTATTTTTTCTTGCAATATCATCGAAGCGAGTATAAAGTGTGTGCCAATCGATTTCTATTATGCTTGAAATCAGGGCGATTAGCTCAGTTGGTAGAGCAGCTGACTCTTAATCAGCAGGTCGAAGGTTCGAGCCCTTCATCGCTCATTTCCTGTTGCGGCTTTTATCGCCGGCTTTGATAATTGCCTGCTGAATGTCTTTTATGTAAGCTTGATTCATCCGGTCGAGTTCGCTATCATTTGCTGTCAAGGCTATAGGAAAATCAAAGGCAGGCAGCATCGGCGTTGACTTTTTCAATTCCGGCAGATTCTCCGCCAACCCCTTGAACTTATGGCCCCAGGCTTTGAGAGTCAGGTCCGCCTTGACCAGACCGGCAAACAGGCTGATATCTCCAGATTCGGGAGTATCGGCAAACGGCCAGGACAGCCATCCATCTGCCAGTGAACGGGACGCCTCGATTTCCTCGCTTATCCAGCGAGCCTGCTGCTGTTCGCTAAGGTAAGGATGATGCTGGGGCGCTCCGCCGCCATACCATCCAAATTCACCGAGGACCACAGGCTTGCCGATATGACAGTAGGCTAATACTCCCTGCAGATAGCCAATGTTTTTCCGCCGGTTTTGCTCCGATTCAAAAGGACTGCCCAGAGTCGGGTAGAAGTGAATGGTCACGAAATCGAGCCAGCAAGTTTGTCGGCGAGGATTGAAAGCGGCATAACGGTTCGGATTACCCGAACGTACCAGCGGATAAGACCACTGGATATACCCAACCGTAACCAGGTGAGTAGGATCAGCCCGGACGATAGCCTCAACCTGGCGACGCACCCACTCATCGGCCAGATGCTCTCTAAAAAGTTGCCAGTCCTGCAACCTCGGATTTCCCTGATTTGGCAGATTCTCCGGCACCGCCACATTGCCCCACTCGTCAGCTTCGGTCAGTTCATCACCCCAGGCGGCCTTCAGCGCTTTTTTGTTTGCATAAGTATTCTGGAGCCAGGTGTTCCATTGTGGACGCCATTGTTCGACAAACCAGGGTATATGCGGCTCGTTAAGAAGGTCCCACGCAAAAATGGCCGGCTCGCCACGGTAACGCTGTGCCATAACAGTCCAAAAACGATCAAGAGCCTGCAGGGCTGCCTGGCCGGCGAAACGGTCCGGCTTCCAATAGTCGGGTTGGCCTTCCCAGTGGTCCGGCCCGGTAAGAATCAACCGTATGCGCTTCTCCCGAGCAATCTCAACGAGTTTGTCCAGTTTCGCAAGAGCCTGCTCTTCGATCTTTTCAGCGGTGGGTTGAAAGCTGCCGGCAGTTAGGAAAACACGGGCACAATTGACTCCCAGCCCGCTCATAACAGCAAAGTGCTGCCGCACTTTATCGGCATCAAACTGCCGCCAGAGTTTGGGCGCCCAGCCGGTGTGGGGATCGTAGTAGTTCGTGCCAAATGGAATGTAGGAACGACCGGAATCAGCCTCTACGAAACCTTGTCCATCCGGTTCAACCGTTATAAGTTCCATGCTCAGGCGATTTGTCGCTCTGATTGCGGCGAAATGCCAAATGGATACCAAAATCACAGAAACTATGAATCGACTCATTATCTAATATTCCCTTAAAAATGCGCAGGCATGTGAATATTGAGCCGTCCGTTATCTGCATACTCGCATCAGGCACTTCGAGCATCTTATACCCGCAGGCTATCAGTATGCGCTCCAGAGATACAATACCTGCGGCGTACCAAGCTCGTACAGCGTGTTTCTGTCGAGTTTTAATAAGCCCGGTTTGCGGGTGCTCAAAATGTCGGTAAAAGTAAAAGGCTTGCGATATTCCACCACCTGGGCCTTGTCAATCCCCGCCAGAGATTTAACCGACTCTATCGCCTCATCCAGATAGCCGATACCATCTATCAGCTTTTCGTCAAGGGCTTCCTGTGCACCGAAAATACCACCGTCAGCCAGCAGTCTGACCTCATTCGCATCAAGTGTCGCCTTTCTCCCTTCGGCAACAATCTGCACGAACCTCTCGTATGCGGGGGTTATGAGCTTGTCCTGCATATACTGAAGCTCTTCCGGTGCAGGCTGTCTGAATGAACTTGGCCAATCCTTCTTCGGGCCCGACTTTACAGTAACCGGCAGAACCCCGAGCTTTTCTTCCAGCAGTTCCTGGACAACAAGATACCAGCTTATCACACCAATCGAGCCGGTAATCGTAGTCGGCTCAGCTATGATTTTCTCACACGCAACCGAAGTGTAATACCCCCCTGAAGCGGCAACTCCCTGCATAAACGCAATGACCGGTATATTTTCTTTGCTTCGGAACTCCCTGATTTGCTTATATATCTGGTCGCTGGCCGAAACTGTCCCTCCCGGCGAATTTACACGAACGATCAATCCTTTCACTCGCCTGTCCCGCCCGGCCACTTTTAGCTGCTGGTAAACATCGCCGGCAAGCTGGCCATGAATTATGCCCTGCAAAGTAATCACAGCTATTTTATTCCTCGCAGGCCCCTCCCGTATCACTTCTTCGGTAAGCATTCCTCTTTGCCCCGACGCAAAGATAGCGACTACCCCGATTAGCATGAAAAGCATTGCCACATTGGCCATAACCGAAAACGCCAAAACAATGCCCCAGAAAATCCTCCACCCGGATCCCTTCCTTGCCGGTCTGTTTGTCGGCGGGTTTGCGTTCAGGCCTGATATCTGCCCTGCCGGTTGCGGTTCCATCGGGCTCGACATATTGTTGTCATGCTCAAAATCCATAATATTGCCTTTCAAAAAATCAACGAAGTCATTATAGAGTTCATAATCTACGCTGTCAATCCTCGGCCAACGCCGATCGAAAGAACAATAAATTTGAATCCGCAATCATTAGCTGAGCCGCGGTATTACTTTAGTTTTATGAAAGAGCGGATTTTATCCAACCGCCCCCAAACATCTCAATTATTAAATCTACCATATTCTATTCAGTATTCCGGCACTACCGTTACAGTAACATCTGCAACGTGAACGTCCAAACCAGGGGCAGTGTATAAAATTTTCACATTCTCAGCTTTTACACAAAGCTTCCGTACCGTCACATTTTCACTTAGATCAAGAAAAACTTTCGGATTGTCTATCCAACATGAATACTCTCCCGGCACCATACCGGTAGGCTTAACCTTGCACCCGAGTTCCAAATCAAAGTTAGATTTTACCCTGATATCAGTACACCCTTCGTATGTATCGAATTCTACCTGTTGCAGTTTGATAGACAGGTTTTGCACATCCAATATCTCAACATACATACCTATATCCATTGTTACAGGAATAACGCATTTTTTCTCCGGCAGGTACAAAAGTGAACCGAAAACTCTTGCCTTACTTGTTGCTTGCATCGATACTGACAGTACCAACAATAATGTAACTCCAATTAGACTCTTCTTTAACATTTTTAGACCTCCTTGCCTAAAACCCTTATAACGAAGGGCATTTCCCTGGTGAGCGTTGAGCATTTGAATACACTGACTGCAAAAAAGAAAGGAGGGCCACGAGCCATGTTAACCACAGCGATGACCGGGGAAAGACAAATAAGCCTCTCGTCCCTATGGGCCAAGAACTTGATGAAAGTACATAACCCGCTTTGTCCGGGTATGGCCGCGGACAATATCAAAATAATCCGTTGACTACGTTTTCCTGTTTCCACGCCTCTATCTCCTACCAGAGGCCCTCCTCCTTGAGAACATAACTAACCGGTCTTAACCTGCAATCAGGTTTGACCTCATCCTTTTTAAAGCTATGTGTGGTGTGTGTATCATTTACTACGTATGAACCGCACGTCAAGAAAAAAAACGGAAATAAAGAATATATTGTACGTTTTTTTCGGACGTTAACAATAAAACTGCAACTGAACAATACTTACGCTTACTGCCAATGCCGTTTTGTGGTCAGTTCTTCCAAATGTTTTGTTGCGTTTTTGAGGGATTTAATGATTTGATCAATGTGCCGGCAACTTCTGTCGTTCCAGAGCCAGTTAAGGATACTTTCGATTCGGACTTCGTCTAATTTGCGCCGGTCGCCGCAGCGTAAATTGTCAGGCAGATTATATTCTTCTGCTTTTTGCAGCAGGACTGCGATGCCAGCTATTGCTCCTAATGCCATATTTTGTGGCTCGATACCGTATTCCAGGGCCAGTTGCATTGTGCCGAATATCCGGCCGTCCATTTCGAGTTTACGCAGCACGTCACGAGTAACTCTGGCGATAGTATCGCCCAGGTACGGATTAGTCATTCGTACGAGCAGGTCCTCGGCAAAATCTTTGAAGCCGGCTTCGGTAAAAAGCTCATCTCCGAGATAAGCATACTTTTTTATCAGTGCCGCTCCGGATTCCTTTAAAAAAGCTTCTCTGCCGATTTGCATAACGACCTTGTCATCCTTAAGCTCGGTCATCGACCTGGCCCCCTTTACCGCACCGATAAAGCCAAGCAGCGAATGTATAGCATTATGGCCGTACAGCTTGGCTTCTTCGAAAGGCAGCAGGTCGTCTTTTTCGATGAAAACTTTTATGCCGGGCGTAAAACCGTCAATCTGCGTTCGACTCACCAGGATTCGATTGAACTGCTCGACAAGAAAAGCCCGCTCGATACCCGGGGCTATAGTCTTGAGTTTCAATTCGACAATCTCGACGGGGTCGGTAACAACTCTGCTCATCTTGCCGATTACCGTGTTGAGAAACTGCACCTTTTCTTTTGACAGTGCAGTATTTTTTTCACTAACGGCTTTTTCCAATACCTCTGCCGCGTGATTATTATTTTCCGCGGTGTAAATAATCGTAGCTTCGGCGCTGCTGTTTTTGAGGCCCTCGGCTATCAGCGAAACAACGCTGTTGGCCTGGCTGGTTCCATAGAAATTGACAGAAGGCAGACTGGTAACGATTTCCGTTGACTGCGCCAGGACTTCGAGGAGGCTTTGCCTGTCCGCAGTAACGTTCGGATTCAGCAGTTCCACATTGTCGATTCGCAGCGGCTCTATGCCGTCGGCTTTAGCGACATTTACATAATAGCTTGCCTTGTTGGCTTTGACGGCGTCAACTAACTGAGCATCGATCTCCGCTATGAGAATCCTCTTAAAGTTGCCGCTTTGAAATGCCTCCTTGGCAAACAGTCCGCCCTGGATCGGCCCGAATCCGAAACCGGTAAATACGTGCTCGGTCATCATTACTGAGCTGCAGCCTTTAAGAATTCATTGATCTGTTTTCTGTCCGTCAGAATCGCCATTTCCAGATCGTAGGTTCTGCTCTTACCCGGGGCGAGGTGGATGAGCTTTTTCTGCTTTCGAGCGTTGCCCTGGCCTATCGGTGGATTTGTCCCGGGCTCCAGGGCCGTGACATACTCGCCGGGCCCCCAGTGCTGCCAATTGCTCAGCCACGGCAATTGTTTCTTTTTATACTTCAGAACAAGCGCCAGACCGAGCTTTCGATTATACAGGCAGGCATTGCACATTCCCTTTTTATCGGAGGCAACGTCGATAAAAGCGCAGCCTTCACCGCCGCCCCGGTGACTGTCGAGCGGCCTGGAACACTTTCGGAAATTGCGATTGCTGTTGAAAACGGCGTTATCCATATCCAGCCCGCGCGACGCCCAGTCGCCCTTACAAATGATTTCAGTGCCTTCATCAACGAGCGGCCAGCCATAGTTGCAGTGATATAAGATCATATGCGGCGCCGGCGTATTGCCGAGATTCGTAACCACATCGTGAATTCGAACAGCCGGTTCACCAAGGTTGCCCGATATGGTACGCCTCAACTCCAGATTAGGCCCGAACACACGGGACTGCTTAACCACGGCGGTAATGCTCATCTGAAGTTTTCCCGCGAGCAGGTCCGGCTGGACAACCGATTCGATTCTCGCCGGAAGATTGCTTATGCGCCCGTGCAAGCCTCGCTCGCCGAATTCATCGCTTTCGGGACCTCCGATATGAGTCAGGCCACACGTCGTCAATAAACCACCGCCAAACGAATACAGCCATTCCAGTCCACGATTCGCGTCCGGCCGGGGTGCTGTTACGCCCGTATGGCTCAGCCAGGCAAGGCTATGCTGGTTATAGAAAGCATCAACAATATCCAGCCCCCTGTCGATTACCAACTTGTACCGAAGGCCGGCCCCGGTATTCACCCAGGCAATTCGTGTCCCTTTACCAGAGCCATTGTCCAAAACCGAAGTTTCAATACCTCCGATTTGAGCGACATTATTAACTTTGTTCCGCCAGTTAAATCCATGGTCCTTTTTGGCCATCTGTATTCCCTTTCCTTCTCTTATATCACCTAACTCAAAGCGTCCTGCAGCTCATCGAAACTCCGATACGTAACGTCACTGCGAACGACCTTAAGCATCTTATCATAAGCATGGATGTTTCCGTACCTGTCTTCGAGCGGGGCTTTGATAAACATCGACGCGAACAAATTACCCATCTGCACAGCTTCGGTGAAATCGATAGAGCCGGCCTTAAACTCGTCCAGATGAGAGGTGACATACGTAATAAGCCCCGCCCTGAACGAATCCCCGGCCCCGACGAGATCAACCACCTCACCCGCCATAAACCTGGACTTAATGCGATTCGGACCATCGACGGTTTCATCCGGATTTACATGCTGTTCGTAGGCGCCGTCGCTGACTGTTACGCCGAACAGCTTTGTCCTGCCGTCTTTGCGCCAGAATCTCTTGGTCAAAAAGTCGAGAAAATGTATGTTGTTTTCATGCTCCTCGAACGTGCTCCATTTTCGCCCCGGGGCAAGCGTATTTTCGATCAGCTTTGCCTCATCGCAGGAGGTGAAGAACAAATCAACCTCCGGCAGCAGCGGCTCTAAGAGCCGGTACTCCTTGACTGCAATACCCTGCTCGATCAGCTCGTTAGGATTCCCCGTCAAAGTGTGGCTGTCCACAATCGTAACGGCTCCGTTTCCACGACACCATTTGATAAATTCAGCCAAATCCCGCCCGCCATTTGCATCGCCCCGGTCCGACAAGCCGGAGTACATATAATAAACCAGGCGGGGCCGTAATCGCTCGACGGCTCCTTTGAATATCTCAAAATCATAATCGTCATTGGCGCCGGGAAAATAGGCGATCCCGCCCCTGTCCTGACCGACGGTGCTGTGAATAAAAGTTGTCCCCGTGTGTAAATCAGGATGAATGTGCGTTTGTGACATATCGATACCGTTGGCTGTCATAACATCGTGGAAAAACCTGCCCTGGGCATCCAGGCCGTCGTAATCACCTTTGCCGAGATTAACGCCGACGGCGACTTTCAGCCCCGTCCTGGCAATCAGAGGAGCCGTATTGCCAGGCCCGCCTGCGGTTGCGAATCCCTGTTCGATCCATTCGGCCAGTTGCTGCTGGGAATAGCCCGGCATATCTTCGGTCTTGCATTTGGCCAAGCCGCCTTTGCCTACCAGCTCATCGGCAAATTCAAAATCCGGCCTTCT
>CAZTDF010000100.1:1693-15800 GCA_964612465.1 uncultured Pirellulales bacterium | reverse complement strand
GGCGTATTTTACCATGAGTGATTTTGTCTGTCCAGAGTTGAATTTGACGGAAACGACGCTGTTTTCACCCATATCGACAAACTTTTTTACCCTGCCAAGACCGAATTTTTCATGCCGGACTAACTGACCCGCATGGAAACGAGGTGTAATCTGGCTTGCATTATCAAAGTCATCAGCATCGTCGATATCAAAGTTGTCTTCCCGGTTTTGTTCGGTGAAGTTTGTGCCGAGCTCGAAGAGAAACTGGGATGGTATGGTTCGCAGGAACTGGCCTCGCACGGTCCGGTAGCGGGCGTAACTGATAAACAAATCCGCTTTGGCACGCGTAATTCCGACAAAAAAGAGCCTGCGTTCTTCCTCCAATTGTTCATCATCCTCGCCTGTGCTTCTTTCGTGGGGCAGTAAGCCGTCTTCGACGCCGGTGATAAAAACGTGCTCGAATTCGAGCCCCTTTGCAGCGTGCAGCGTCATCAGCGCAACACGGTCGCTGGCGGCGTCGTAGGCATCGGTGTCGCTGAAGAGCGATATTTGCTGGAGATAATCGAGCAGTGAAGGCTCCTCGGCCTGCTTGTCGTACTCGGCGGCACTGTTTATCAGCTCATAGACATTCTCCTGAGCATTCAGACCTTCAGGGCCGCCGGCGGCAAGAGATTCAGCCATGCCCGATTCATTAAAGACACGCTCGGCGAGCGGTGCAACTTGACCGCTTACGTCTTTGGCGAACTGTTCGAGCATATTGACGAAAACGGTGAGCTTGGCTTTCGCCGCTTTGGAAAGAGACTCGATATCACCGGATTTCTTAAGTGCCTCGAAGAAGCTGATATTGTGCCGGGCGGCATAAGCAGAGACCCTGTCGGTTGTTACTTTTCCTATGCCGCGGGCGGGCGTGTTGATGATACGCAAAAGCGCGATTTCGTCGCTGGGATTGACGAGGACTTTTAAGTAAGCCAGCAGGTCGCGGATTTCTTTTCTTCTGTAGAATTCCACGCCTCGAACAATCTGGTATGGTAATTTATTGCGGACGAACGCCTCTTCGAGCGCGCGGCTCTGGGCATTGACACGATAGAATATCGCAATATCGTTAAGAGAAGCGCCTTTACCGGTAAGCTCTTTTATCTGCTGAGCAACGGCGTGGGCTTCTTCATTCTCATCTTCGAATCCCGTGACACGAATACTCTCACCCTCGGGTTTTGTCGGGATGAGCTTTTTGATTTTCCGGTTCCGGTTAAACGCAATCAAATGATCCGCCACGGCGAGAATATTCGCTGTGCTGCGGAAATTTTCTTCGAGCTTTACAACGACAGCATCGGGCCAGTCGCTTTCGAAGGCCATTATGTTGCGGATGTCTGCGCCGCGCCAGCGATAAATGGACTGGTCCGGATCGCCGGTAGCACAAATATTATTATGGTTCGAAGCAAGGGCTTTGGCGATTGAATACTGGGCGTGGTTTGTATCCTGATATTCGTCGATAAGCAGATATTTGAAACGATCCCCAAGCTCACGGCAGACGTCGGGACAGTCCCGGAGTAAAAAGGCCGTTTTCATAAGCAGGTCGTCAAAATCGAGCCCGTTCAGCTCGCCGAGGATGTTCTGGTAGCTCAGATATATTTCGGCCAGTTTGATGGAAAAAAAGTTGTCGGCGTCGGTCTTGAACGTTTCGGCGTCGATCAGCTTGTTTTTAAGCGTGGAAATCGCATCGAGCATTCGGGCAGGAGAAAAATTTGTGGTATCCAGTTCACAGTTTTTAACCGCCTGCTTGATACATCTGGCCTGGTCGGAGCTGTCATAGATGCTGAAGTTCGTATGAATTCCGGCCCGATCCGCATACTGGCGAAGGATCCTGACACACAAAGAATGGAACGTGCTGATATACGCGCCGGCAGAAGCACCAAGAGCGAATGCCCTTTGTCGCATCTCCTCGGCGGCCTTGTTGGTGAAGGTGATTGCGCAAATATTATATGGCCGAACGCCTGAATCGATGAGGGCTGCGATTCGATATGTGATGACACGGGTTTTGCCGCTGCCCGGACCGGCAAGAACAAGCAACGGCCCTTCAGCATGAAAGACCGCTTTTCTTTGTGAAGCTGTCAATTGTTGCGAGAGAGTATTGTGCATCCGCCAAAACGCTCATATCTGTGAAGCTCACCGTTCAAAGCTTTTAATCAATTCCTGTTCCTGCTGCCTGACCGTATTTATCTGCTGCTCCAGATCTTTTTTCCAGGGCTTGAGCTTCTCGGCAAGCTCGGGCCGTTCGACTTCTATCCGTGCGAGCAGACTTAGCCTCAAGTTGGGTACGAATTGCCGGTCATCCAGGAAATCTCGAAGTGCGAGATATTGTAAAACTTTAAAGTCGGGCAGGTCAATCCTGTTTTCATCCAGATATTTCTTCTGGTAATAGTCGTGAATTTCTTTCGCCAGGTTTTCTCTGCCGGATGACGTTTCATCGTCACGAATTGCATACAGAAAGAAACTTTCCCTGAGCAGGAGGATTACCTGTTCTTTTGCATCGTTTAGACCTATCGACTCTAATTCTTCAACGTAACGCGCCCTTGCAAATTCCTCCATCGGAACCTTGAATTCGGGAAAGTCATAGAGTTTTCTCAATTGATCGTAGATTTTCCGGGCTTTGAGCTTATGACCTGACTGGTAAAAGGACAGCACGGCATTCTTGAGCATATTGCGGTGTCCGTTTTGAAGGGATACTAAAGTAGTGCCATCCTTATCGTCTTTATATTTATCGAGAACCGCTAAAAAAGACTTATTGTACGTATCGAACATTCTCAAATCCGGCCGCAAAAATACTTCCTTGAATACTTGTGCCTGAGGTTCCTGTGAACCTTCGACAGGCATCTGAAGCTGCATGTCACGGATAAACATCTTGCCGTTGCGGAACAGGTTCTGCAAGCTATGACCGACGATACGGTCGGTGTTGGTTTCAGTAATATCAATCTCGCGGGACTGTTCTCTGGCGGTTATCTGCAAGCCCTTGACGCCCCAGTAAATGGCGTGACTGTCGGGGAGCCGCCAATCCAGAGGCAAATGCGTATTCGGGTCGGTGAAGTCGATTGGGCCGTAGGTTTTGTTCAGATTCCTCATTAAAACCGGATCGAGTTTCCAGATTTTACGCAACTGCCGGGCTTTGGCGAAAAGGTCGAATTTCTTCAGGGCATCCGAGCCTCTGAAATCATCTATAGTTTCGCCGGCTTTGGCGTTGAATCTGCCGGAGTTCTGGCGCAGCGACAGGTAATTGTTTACGAACTCATCCTCATCGGAAAAAGTGTTATCTGCTGATTTTAAGGCTTTGACCAGCGACGCCACATTCGGGTCCGTGACAATCTCCTGCCAGCTAACCGGAGCTTCGGCAAGAGCGTCAAAATACCGGTTGTCCTGTGAACCGAGCTGGTTATCTTCCGAACTAAGCAGCGGCTCCATGGACATGGCTAATTGAAGCTTATAATATTTGTGCGCATCGTCCGAGACGCCGCCGATTTTGTGCTGGAATATCCGGGCCAGTTCGCGGTAAAGCGATATGTTCTTGAGTTTGTATTTATCGATGGCCTCGTCTCGAAGCAGCTCGTAGCCGTTTCTCACCCAGCGCCACCGCTGGTCGGGCTGGGTCGCGGGAATGGCGACCGAAATGTTATAAGCCATATTCCATGCTTGGAATTCCCAGACCGATGCGAAACGAGGCTGCAGGATGGTTATCCATTCAGCAAGCTGCCTTGCGTCGAAGAACTGCCCCTCATCTTTCAGCTTGTCGGCCCGCATCCATAAGACATCCACGACAAGGCCGCGAAAAGCGCCCGTCGCAATGGTTGCAAACGCCAGCGAGGGCGGAATATTTTCAGGCGTATCTATTATCAGCCCCATATCCTGACGCTGGCGATTTATGGGATCGAGCTGCATACCTGCCGCAATAAGCAGACCGGCTGCAAGAGCAATACAGGAAAACCAGATTATAATATCACGCAAACGCATAGTCCTTGTTTTGTGTGCTGTATTACACCTCAAACTTTATACGGTGATCTTGGCTATTTCTCGATAACTGAAAATAATCAGGGACAATATCAGAACCAAAAACGCTTTAATACAAACCATAAAAACGGCACATTGGGTCAATAAAGACCAGCTTATCAATCGCGCAGGGACCAGTAATTTTGTCGGATTAAACTTGTCGAACTGCGGCAGGAGCTGGATTAACCATTTAAGGCTATAAGAATAGACTGCACCGATGTCTCTACTCAGGAAGGTAAAGGACTCGAGAACGAAACCGCTGAAACTTGCCGTAAAGAAGATCACAAAACAGAACAATATCGCCACGGGGAACGAAAGAAAAGACGCTGCTAATACGCCCAAACAAGCCAGGAAAATCAGACGGAACAGGATCAGCAGGACCGCTCGAATGAAATTGTTGCTGAACGAGTCGGCCTTATAAAGTACTTCGAGGCCGTCCGGCGGGAAGATAATCGCCACGCTGTTCAGCCGCGGATCATTTATGAATCCGACGGCCAAATGACCGTGTTCCGGCACAACTTCAGCGGGAATCTTTATTTCGTGAGCATCCCGGACGGAGTGCTTAATCACCTCGTCATAAATCGGTGTTTTGCTTTGCGTGCCGTATTTGAAGTACTGATAGTCACCTACGAGCCATCTGCCCCAGACCTGCGAATCGGGTGGATTTACCGAGACATCGTATTTGAATCTTATAAACAAGCTGTCGGCAAGGGGTTTGACGTTCTCGAACTCCCACAGCAACGGCTGCCCGACACCGGCGGCTCGCCTGGCGAGTTGTGCCTGCTGGGTAAGCTGGGCGATGATTTCTTCTTGTGCTACATTGGCAGGTAATTCGCCCCTTCGCTTGAGTTCCGTATATTTATCTGCTACTTCCTGGGTAACGTCGACCTCGGGGACAGTTAATGATGCTCTCGCGGTGTAAAATTCATTGTTAGCCTCGATAAGCTCATACTCGGATGCTTTAATGAATTTCGGCATGTAAATAGTAATTGTGTATATTATAGCTGAAAATAGAACGAGCAGGATGACGTCCAGTGTTATGACTCCGAGCAGTTTGCCTATAATAAACTGGAAACGGCGAATGGGCTTGGTAATAACGGTGTATATTTGTCTTTGGTCGATGTCACTTGTTACCGAATAGATAGAAATGATGATTGTGAGTATGCAGAGCAGAAAGCTCGTCAGCGAAAGAGCGTAGCTGACAAAGGTCTGCAGCCTGCCCTTCAACGTCTCATCGCCTGTCGTGGTAATACCAAGAACCGGCAGCAGGACAAAAAGAATGATTGTAAAGACAACGGCTACTTTAATCCGCAAAGCCTGCTTTATAGTATTTATGGCGACAGCCCAGATCCTACGCATCGCCGGAGTCTCCTGCCTGCGGTTGTTCAGTCTTGTCCTTGTCACGGCCCAGAGCGTCTGAGCCGCCGGTGAGTTTGTCTAAAATATCGTCTCTGACTTTCTCTTGTCGTTCAGTCGGTGATTCGACCGGTTCGGTTTTGATTTTTTCTGTGGAAACGGTTTTGGATTCGGACGGCTCGACCGAACTGGTCAATTTGCTCAGCAATTGTTCATCGGCTTTAGGCCCGGCACTATCGGCGGCGACTTTCTCCGTTGCCGGAATATCTCCGGACGCCTGCTTCGATACCGGCGCCGAAACAAGTTTATCGAGTATGCTTTCCACTGCCTCGTGCTGAGTCAGGAAATCGCCGATTTTTGTCGTGCTGACCGCCCCGCTCGTAGGCTGGGCCTGCTGCTGGGCGGCTGTGACCGTCCTGATAAAAAATGTTTCGAGTTTGTCCATCGGGGAAGTGACCTGGCACTCGGCATTTTCGTCGCTAACGATCTGCTTGATCTTCTCGACAGCCGTATCGCTGATGGCATCGGTAGTGATTTGCCTCTTGTTTGTCTGCTGCAAAAGCTCTCTTACATGGCCCTGGGTCTGTATTTTTCCGCCGTACAAAATCGCGATTCTGTCGCATACGTCCTCGACATCCGCGAGAAGGTGACTGCACAGCAGAATTGTTTTGCCTCGCTCGGCGAGCTTCAGGACTAAATCCTTGATTTGCCTTGTTCCGATGGGATCGAGCCCCGTTGTCGGCTCATCCAATATCAATAAGTCGGGATCGTTTATCAGCGCCTGCGCCAGGCCGATTCGTCGTGCCATACCTTTCGAAAACGTCCCGACGGCTCTGTTCGCGACGGCTTTGAGCCCGACCATGTCGAGTAGTGCCTCGATACGCATTTTTCGCACTTTCGGCGGCAGGCCGAACAATCTGCCGTAGAAATCCAGAGTCTCGCGGGCGTTCAGATAACGGTAGAGATAGGACTCCTCGGGTAAAAAACCGATTCTGCAGTTGATCTTTGGATCCGAACCTTCGCCGCCCAGAAGTAAGGCCTTGCCCTTAGTCGGGTAAAGCAGGCCCAGCAGCATTTTCAGGGTCGTGGTTTTGCCCGATCCGTTTGGGCCTAAAAGCCCGTACACTTCGTTGGGACGGACCTGCAGGTCCAGGTTATCGACAGCGTAGACTTTGGTCCGACCCCACCAGTCGGAAAAAATCTTGGTCAAAGAGAAAGTTTCAATAGCGTATTCCATCGTTTCGTGTCTCGTATCTCCTCAAGAGTGTCTTGTTTCGCTCGATGCCTGCGGCGCTACACATGAGGTCCGTGGTCGAGTTCCTCTCCATAGCGGACAAGTCGAGCACTATTGAAAACGACAATCAATGAGCCGACAAAATGCAGCACCGCGGCGTATGCCGCCGGCAGCCAGGCTGCCGCCCCTGCTGCGATGCCCAGAACGATAAAGATGATTCCGAAGCCGAGATTTTGATAAATTACTCTTCCGGTTTTTTTTGACAGCCTCACGAGGAAAGGCAGCCTCGTCAGATCGTCGCTCATCAGTGCGATCGAAGCGGAATTAATGGCGACGTCACTTCCGGCGGCTCCCATCGCGATGCCCAGGTCCCCTGCCGCCAGAGCGGGCGCATCGTTAATGCCGTCACCGACAACCACAACGGTGTGGCCGTCTTTCTTAATTTGCTCGACAATCGCCAGTTTGTCCTGTGGTAAACAGTGTGCTTTATAGTCGGTGCAAGCCAGCTCAGCGGCGACTCTTCCAGCCACCTCGCCTCGGTCACCGGTCAGCATCGTAACTCTTTTGACGCCGATATCGAGCAGTTCCGTGACAGCCTGCTTGGCTTCGGGCCTGGTTTTATCCTGCAGGCCGATCCAGCCGATGCACTTGGAATCCTTCGCTACATAAAGTGTGCTGAAGCCCTGTTCCTCTTGAAGAGCCGGGTCGGAAATATTGCTGATATCTATTTTGTTTTCTTTCAAAAAGGTATCTCTGCCGACCATGATTCTTGCCGAGTTGACTGTTGCCGTGACTCCTTTTCCCGGCGTCTCTTTGAAATTCTCTGTCGCCGGCAGGGAAAGATTCGCCTCCCTGGCGACCTCGTGTAATGCCCTGGCTGCCGGGTGCTTGCTCATCTGTTCTGCTGAGGCGGCTTCCGCCAGTAACTCACCCGGTTCGACGCCCTCTGCGGGTGTCAGTTTGGTCACGTAGAGCCGGCCGGTTGTGACCGTCCCTGTCTTATCAAAGACCATCGCTGTAATCCTGCCCGCAATTTCAAGGTCAGCTACATTTTTGATAAGGATGCCGAGGCGGGCGGAGGCCGAAATCGCCGCGACCATCGCCGTCGGCGTCGCTAAAATCAAAGCACACGGGCATGAGACAACAAGGATTGTAATCGCCCGGTCCATATCGCGGGTGAAAAACAGAACGATCCCGGCAATCATCAGGATTGTCGGTGTGTACCACTTCACATAGCGGTCGATTATCCTCATAATCGGTATTTTTGTCTGCTCGGCCTGAATAATCAGCGATTGAACCTTGCCGAGGGTCGTATCTTTGCCGGCCTTGGTCACTGTAATATCCAGCACGCCGGTAAGATTATTTGTGCCGGCAAAAACCTGCATCCCCGGCACTTTATCGACGGGCAGCGATTCGCCCGTAATCGTAGCTTCATTGACGGAACTGAGGCCCTTCGCAACTTCGCCGTCGGCGGGGATATTATCGCCCGGCCGGACTCGAACGCAATCGCCGGTTTTCAGGCTGCTGACTTTTACTTCCTTTTCGCTGCTCTGCCCATCGATGAGATTTGCTATAGTGGGCGTCAGCTTGATGAGCGATTCGATCGATGCGCGGGCGCCGAGGGCGGTGCGCGTTTCAATCAGCTCGCTGACAAGCATAAAGAAAGCTACGACACCCGCCGTGGCATATTCCTGTGTCGCGAAGGCCGCGATGATGGCCAGGGCCACCAGCTCATCCATATGTGCTTCTCTGCGTATGAGGCTCTCGATGGCGTGCAGGACAATCGGGGCGCCAAGCAGGATTGCACCGGCCATTGCCAAAAACACAGTGTTGAAATCGCCGGCGCCGTAAATGTACTTTGCTATCCCGCTGTTAATCAGAAGCACTCCGCCGGCAAGGGTCCCAAGCAGGGCCATGCTGACGCGAATTTGTTTACCGTGCGTGTGTTCGGCGGCAATGTCGTCCTTAAAATGTAGATGATCATGGGCCATAATTTTGTCTCTTGTTTCTCGTGTCCTATTCCATAGTGGATCAGCGATTAGCTGTTTGCTGGCTTTGCTCTTCTGTTTGTTCCTTGCTCCTTTTCGGCTTTAATTTCGGATCTCTGTTCAGGAGCACTCTAATCTGTGTTCCTTTTGATCCTTTGGTAGTCTGAACCACGAATTTCTCATCTGCGTTGTTCAGGATTTGCTCCATGGCGTCCAGATAGATTTTCTGAAGAACGAGCTTTGGCCTCTGCCTGTATTCGGGCAGAATGCTCTCAAGATAGTCGGCATTGGCTCTTGCACGCTCGACAACCTCTGTTCGATAGGTTCGTGCATCGGCAATTTTCTCCCGGGCCGTACCGGCCAACTGTGACCAAAGCAGCTCTCTATTCTGTTCGTCAATGGATTCATTGTGCAGGCTGACAAATAATTCTTCGGCAACGGGACCGGCGGACTCGTTGAGGGTGTTTGCAGCGTATGTTCTTGCATTTGTGATCTCAGTCTCGCTTTCCTGGCTTGCCCTGGTAGAAGCCTCGAATGCTTTTTTGACCTGCCGGGGACATTCGCTGTTGGTCAACTGGACAGAAACTACCTTTACGCCGCTTTCTATCTTGTCCAGCTTATCCTGCAGCAGCCTTTTGACGTGTTTCGGGATTCTGTCCTGGCTGGAAATCGCCTCATCAATTGTATAATTGACCAATGCGGTTACGACGGAATCATCGAACATATTTTTCAGTAAAGGCTCAATGCTTTCTGTGATCACATTGAAGTAAATATCGCCGGGTTTGACATCTTCGATATAAGTATTTATAAAGAACCGTTCAGGATCGTCGATCTGATAGGTTAGCTGCCACTTGGAATGAACAATATTGTAATCGCTGCCGGCAAAACTTCCAATCGACTCGTTTTGGTTCTCACCTCGGGTAATGCAATAGCCGTCACGCAACGGATTTAAGGGTTGGCTGGGACGAACCGGACGCATTTTTCCGGAAAGTATTTCTGATTGTGTCTGAAAATACCAAAATGAGTCGATGGGCAAATTGACCTGGGTCTCTACCGGAATCTTTACAATTTCGTCAATTGGATAAGGGAATATCCAGTGCAGTCCGGGGCCGAGAAGTCTCTTTTCGCCCAAACCACGAATCTTACCGAATCGCAGGACGAGCGCCCGCTCATTAGAATCGACAGTCTTGATTCCTGAAGCCAGGAAAGCAACGACCAGCACGATCATTATCACTTTCAGGATAACGAAACTGATCTGGAGTGCTTCAGAAAGACTTCTTCCGGCGGCATCAAGTTCATTTACGGCCGGTTCTTCGGTTGCTGGAACGCCCAAGTCCTTATTATCTTCTTTTTGTTCTTTCATAATTTTAATTATTCTAAGTTACTTTTCCGATTCGTTTGGTTCGGTCGGTTTAAGCTCGGGCAGACCTTTCAATAGCTCAAAAGGTCTCATGTCGGTAGGTGTGACAAATGTAGTTCTTTTCTCAAGTATTTTCTGAAGTGCTTCAATATCCCGCAGTAACATTGCAAGCTCGGGATCGGCTTCGAGCTTTTCATAATGTTTTGCGGCTTCGGCGTCCCCTTTGCCTCGAATGGCCGTTGCTCTTGCTTCGGCGGCCGTAATAAGTTCTTCCGCTTTCGATTTGGCATCCGTCTCTATTTTAATTGCTTCGCCCTTTCCCTGCGAAGTGATTACTTCGGCTCTACGGTTGCGCTCAGCCCGCATGCGATCAAAGACCTCTTTGCTGACCTCCTCGCTGACTTTGAGCTGTTTGATGCCAAGAGCAATAATTTCAATCCCACACTTGACATCAGCAATGTCTTTCTGAAGGGTTTTAAGCATCTCGTTTTGGATTTCTTCAAACGCTATTTTTGACTGGTCGCTGTTTACGAATTCGGAAAAATAATGGCGGCCAATCACATTGTTCTGAGTGTTGCGGATCCGGCTGTGTAACAACTCACTTTGAGCTCTTTTCACCGTCTTGGTGGCGTTAAAGAATTCCAACGGCCTGGCGATTTTCCAGACCACATATGTGCTGACAATAATTGGGTCGCCACCCGCCGTGGTTGTCTCTTCGCTTTCAACCTCGTAAGTCCGCATGCGGGAGTCAAATCTGTGTATTTGCTGGATTGGGAAGGGCCATTTGAAGTACCAGCCCGGCTTGGTAATTTCGTCTTCGATCGTGGCCTCACCGAATGTTGTTTTCAGGCAGGATTCTGTCTCTCTAACCTGGAACGAGATCAGGTAAAGGCTCAGCGTGATAATAATCAGTATGACGAAGATTGCAATCGCTATGTTTTTCATTGTTCTCTGCTCTCCTCTATGGCACCCGACTCATAGATACTGGGCGCCAGTTTTTCCTGGAGGTCTATAATTGTAATCTGAGTATCGTTCTGGTCGGCTACGACCACGTATTTACGTATGTCACCGAGTGCCTCCTCGAGCATCGATAATCTCTGCTCCTGGAGATAAATTTCCGGTGCGGCCCTGTAGGCTTTCAACTGCTCGGCGAATCGATCGCCGGTCGCCCTGGCAAGTACTTCCTTTTTGAAAGCGTAGCTCTGTGACTCTCTCAATGTTTTAAAGATGGTACCCTTCGCCTCTTCAAAGCTATGATCCAGTTGCTTTACAAGCCTTTCTATGTCTTCCAGTGAGTCTGTATCTTCGGCATGCTGGTATTTCAACCAAAGCTCGTACAGCTTTTCGGTCTTATCCACGGAACCGACTATGGGCCCCAAGGTCTTATTTCGCTCGGCCTGAGCGTTAAGAATAAGCGCCTGCTTTTTTTGAACGGCTCCAATCACCTTTTGATAGTCTGCTGCAACTTCCGGCGGAGGATGAATACCCTGCAATCCGACGAACACAACCTCAATACCCAGATCCTGCTCGTTGACGGCGTTCTGAATTCTTTCGGTGAGTATCCTGCCGGCTCTGGCCCGCCCGGTTCCAAGCAAGTTGTCTTCGTTATCTTGTTGGTCGCCGGTTTCTATCTTTGCGCTCGCTGCGAACTTTGTCAGCTCACGATAGCAAATGGATCCGAGCAGTTTCACCGGCTCGTTATGATTATAGATATAGGAGTACAAATCCTTTATTCTGTATTGAACGGGCACGGCAGCAATAACAAGACTTACCGGCACAGTTCCGGCCATTGATCCCGTGCCGATTTGTTCACTGGCAACCAGCAACTGGTATTCTTCCTCGTAATGTTTTTCGCCCCACAGAAGAGGCGTGCGCTCCACTTCGCCCGTTTTCGGATCAACCTTAGGGATGAAGCCGACACTGATTTCCGAGATCATTTTCGTGGGGTATTTATAGGCAATATCGATCGGCCAGGGCCATTTCAAGGCCAAACCCGAATCGACAAGCCTGACTTCGCCTGCTTTGTTTAAGGGATTGCCGAGATGCTCTATTATCGCCTGTTCGTCGGGTTCCACCACAACAACACTGCTAAGTAGATAGAGCGTTACGGCACCAAAAAGGACTAAAGGAACTATCGCCTGTTCGAGCAGTTTATAAAACCACGTTTGAGATGCTTTGAAGCCGAACTGGTAGTCAATGGCATCCGCGGCGCTGCGCAGGATACCGCCCGGCTCATTGATCACTCCCAATAGTCTGCTGTCGAAAGCGCTTCTGCTGTATCGGCCCTTTAGTCTGGGACGATATATGTCCATTATGAGATTCAGCGCTGTTTCGACGCCAAGGACAACAAGCAGGGCCGGGATAATCATTGCTATGATGTTTACCGGGGTATGGAAATTGAACAGGTAAACCAGTGCAAGTATCACGGCCAAAGCAAAGCATAAGACCGCTACGCCGAGCAGAGAGCTGCCGCCGGCCCTGAGCGGTTTCCACTCCGGCTGGGCCGACATGCCCGTAGCGTAGCGTGAAATTAAGAAGCTGATAAATGCTATGGCCATCATGCAAATTCCACACAGCAGGGGCTGTTTCAGCTCGTTCTCTGCTGCTGCGCCGACGGCGTTTAATAAAGATAGACCGATACCTATTTGGAAGACGGCAATAAGTGCTGAAAATATGGGAATGAACCATTTTTCGAATATCTCAAGCCTCCGCTGGGCGGCGGAAAATAAAGTGGCGCGTTCGCTGCCGGCTTGAAAGATTGCGGAAGATTCCTTGTCCCTGACTAATTGGCCGGCATCGAGTTTTTCCTGCTCGGCCAGGGATCGCTGATAGAACTGCAAGCATAAGACGAACCAGATAAAAGCGACTGAAAGGATCAGCCAGCTAACCGCTGAGACTGCGAAAAAACCGCTCCACCGACCTAAGAAGAAAGTAATGCCGAAAAATATGATGCTAAGAATCAAAGATACCAAGGCTACGTGTATGGGGCGTTTGGATGATACTGTCATTTTATATCCCGGTATTCCAGTTTGAACAAAAAATTTCTAACAGAGTATTCAATATATGTCTTATCCGAATTCAAAAAGTAATAAGTTGCATAATATATCAACAAATGTTATTTTAGTACAGGGACAATTGTTAAAAATTTTAAGCCCTTATCTTAAAGAGCATGGGTGCCGCGAGTCGGAACTGAAAGATGAATAAGTTATTTACTATTGCAAAAAATACTTTCATAGAAACCCTGAGACAGCCCATTTACTCCATAATTGTTGTTGCTGCTTTGTTATTGTTTTTCATAAGTCCATCTCTAACGATGTACACAATGGACGACGACAACAAGCTCTTACGCGAGATAGGATTATCTACGTTGTTTTTGACCAGCTTGTTCATAGCAATTTTTTCAGCTTCCGGAGCTGTTGCACAGGAGTTTGAGAGTAAGACTATAACAACCGTACTTAGCAAGCCCGTCCAGCGTCCTATATTCATTATTGCGAAGTTCTTAGGTGTGACCGCGGCGGTGGTTCTGGCGCATTATATATGCACGGTCGCCCTGCTGATGTCGATCAGGCACGGCGTACTCGAAACGGTAAACGATACGCATGACTGGACGGTCATTGGTTCGGCTGGGGTTATTATTCTGGCCGTTCTGCTGTTAAGTGCCTTTTTTAATTACATTTATGACTGGAAATTTTCATCGACAGCGATGGTTTTAACCGGTATATTCGCTACATTCGGCATCGTTTTCTTGACTTTCATCGACCGGAACTGGCAATTCAAACCTTCGGATAACGGCTTCAGCGCAGTCGATATCTACGGCTCGGTCCTGCTGTTGCTGGCTGCTTTGATCATCGTGGCCCTGGCTGTGGCGCTTTCGTCCAGGTTCAATATTGTGGTGACGCTCTCGGCCTGTATCGGGATTTTTCTGCTGGGTCTGGTCAGTGATTACGCGTTCGGCAGATTCGCCGAAACGCATTTATGGGCCAAAATCGGCAGGTATATAGTGCCGAATCTCCAGATTTTCTGGATAAGCGACGCCATTTACGAAGGTAACGATGTCCCTGTGAAATACCTTTTAATTGGAGCCTCATACGCCTTGTGCTACACCGGCGCCATCCTCGCTTTAGCCGTCGCCCTATTCCAACGCCGGCAGGTAGG
>CAZTDF010000100.1:0-1593 GCA_964612465.1 uncultured Pirellulales bacterium | reverse complement strand
ACACCGGCGCCATCCTCGCTTTAGCCGTCGCCCTATTCCAACGCCGGCAGGTAGGTTGATGCGATCCTGTCAGGTATTTTAAGGCTTCCTTTGTAACAGAACAGTTCGGCGGCGTTTTATCTGAGGCTTATATGCTGCTGTAAAACCATTTTGCTCCGCGACCGAAATGGTCGTTTCGAAATCCTTTTCCGATACATGTCCTTTTGGTTCTACCAGAAGCAATCTGCCGGCCGGCTTCATCGCCTTGTATATCTCTGAGAAAAATCCGGCGGCATCAGGAACTTCATGTACGACGGCTGAAGCAAGGGCAAAATCGATTTTTTCTTTAATATTGTCCAGACTAAGAGAATCTTCCTTACATATAACAGTTTCAATCCGGCCGGACAGTCCTGCTTTGGCTGCACGTTTTTCGAGTGACCGGATCATCTTTTCCTGGACATCTACACATATAACCTTGCCGTTCGGACCGACCATCCGGGCAAGGGGCAGACTGAAAAAGCCCATCGCGCAGCCGATATCAGCAACCGTCATTGCCTCGTTCACGTATGGTTTGAGAATCTTGTTAGGATTTTGGAATAATTTTCTGGTAGGACTTGCGAGCAGATAACCAACCCATACCGGACATACATGATGTTCAGCCATAATATTTTTCCGAGATACGATATACTACCTACTAATCATCCTGCCTGTCGGCTCTGGAAGAAGGCAAGTAGGATAACAAGTGCCTAAAATGTAAAGTGCCTGAAATGAGCTAAAATTGTAAAGTAATCCATAACTTTAGTCACTCCAAACTTTTGTTCACTTTAGCTCACTTCTTTTATTACTGCTATTTCATCGCAATTTTGCTGCTTGGGGCAGCGTGCGCAATCGCTCCAGACCTTCATAGGCAGCGCCTCTTTTTCCACTATTGCAAATCCTGATTTCTCAAAAAACGCCGGCTCAAGCGTCAGAGCAAAGACTTTTGGCACGCCGAGCTTTGCCGCCTGTTCGACCGCCGCGGCCACCAATCCCCTGCCGATGCCTTTTCCCTTGTATGCCTCATCGATTGCCAATGATTTGATTTCCGCCAAATCCGCCCAAATAACCTCCAGCGCACAGCAGCCGACTATTTTGTTATCGAGTTCAGCCACAATAAAGGTCTGCAGATTCTCATAAATATCAGCTAAAGAACGAAACAGCATCCTGTCCCGCTCGGCATAAGAATTGATCAAAGCATTAATCGCCATAGCATCCGAAATTTTCGCACTGCGTACGTTCATAGGCTATTATTATAACCGGTAAATGGCAAGCCAACAAATGAAAATCCATCGTGATACGCCAGCCCTGCATGGTCATCCCGACCGAGGCGTAGCCGAGCGGAGGGATCTAATTAAATTTTGTAGGGTGCGATGAATCGCACCAATTCAATATTTTGCTCGTGAAAGCGGGTATAGAAAATTTATGGTTTAGCCATAACAAATTAAATTGGCTTAGCTATAAAAAATGAAGAAGATTGATACTGACTTGCCAAAAAAAGTACCTGACACCTTAAATTCTGCCCCGCTCGGCATAAGAATTGATCAAAGCATTAATCGCCATAGCATCCGAAATTTT
>CAZTDF010000099.1:0-15817 GCA_964612465.1 uncultured Pirellulales bacterium | reverse complement strand
AAAGAGTAGAAAACGACGAAAAATTGAGCTTAAGTTGAAAAAACAAACCCAATTTGACGGTGGGTGAAATGAGCGTAAGTATCTATAAGAAAGGATGATATGAGAGATTTTGTGGTTTTGGGCGGCGAAAAAACAAACCCAATTCAAAGCCAATTTTAGGGAAAGGCAAAAGTAAAAAGGCAAAAGGTAAAAATGAGAGTAAATCCGGAGTTTCTCCGGCATCTATTTGAAAAAACAAAGCCAATTTTCAAAAGTCAGAATTGGCGTAAGTATCTATATGAAAGGGTATTATGAAGAATTTCACGCTTTAGGGCGGCGAGAAAACAAAGCCAAACAAAGCCAATTTGGCTGACCCTAAAGGGGTAGAAAAATGCCGGATGTCTGTTTTCTGTCCTCCGTTAAGGGGGGTGCCTGCCCTTCAACCGGTTCAAGAGGCAGTTTGATCGATTTAGAGCATCATTTTTTTGAAAGAAAGAAGAAATGTAAAAAAAATATTAATTTGGGTTTTTTTTGTTGACGGAGGCATAGTGGGTATGGTATAAATAGATAAGTTGAGTAAATTAGCTTCTGCTGATTTAGCTTCATGATGTATGAAGCATCCATAAGTTCCTGGGCAACTATCTGACATTGTGTTGGATAGGGGAAATAGTTGGAGTAATATAATCCGGCAGGAGACAGAGGAGAGGTGTTAGGTAGAATAGTAGGCTTTGGAACAGATTTCTGCTGCTCGTTGTTCTCAGGGCGGTAATCTGGACAGTCAACTGCTTGGCTCTATGAGTTGAGCATACTTTCTCTTTATACCACTATCTGTTGTTTCCACGTGGTTTGTGGTAAGTCCAAATCTTGTCTGATTAAGCAGCTCTAACGATAAAAAAGCAGGGAAGGATAGTGCGTAAGACCCTTGTTATAGGGCCTTTACTAAGCTTTCGTTAAAGGCTTCTTAAGGATAAATGGGATGAGAAAATTAATTATTATTTGTGCCCTGGCAGTCCTGATCCTTGCTGTTAGCAGCAGGACACAGGCAGGAATAACTTATGTGGATGTGGTAGATGCCGGTAGTGGTCAGCCCGATACACGTTTTGGTGACTACCGTTGGTGGAATAATGACTGGGGCTGGACACATACTTTCAATCCAGCGGAGTTTCCGGAAGTTACAATAAATTGGGCTACATTAGAGATTTATGCATTCGACGCCGACTTTGGTGAGGTCGATCTTATTGAAGGCGATGGATTAGCGTTAGGCCAGCTTGATGGTGCCCCGGATGAAACATGGAATACAACAACTTTAAATCTTGACGCTCTTGCCTTAGACGCACTAATGGACGGTACTATGGATATATGGATGGATATAGGTTCGATACCTACCGGCCAGGAAGGTCCATACTGGGCAGTAACCCTGGCGTCATCCACACTTACGATAGATTATGACGTGATCCTGCCTGACCCTCCAGTTGATCCGCCAGTTGATCCGCCTGTTGATCCGCCGGTTGATCCGCCGGTTGATCCGCCAGTTGATCCGCCAAACGATCCGCCGGTAACGATCCCGGCTCCTGGTGCTATTTTGTTAGGCAGCATTGGTATAGGCCTTGTCGGCTGGCTGCGCAGGCGCAAAACAATTTAAGAAGTATTATAAAAAAATAAGTTTTGAAAGGGCTGGGCTGTTAGTTCGATACTTACAGCCCATCTAAGCCCTTCTTCTATAGGAATATCCATAGAGTCTTTTTAAACTATCCGAAAGACATGGACTTGCTTTATATGCTGATATTGTCAGGGGTCATGCTTCATTCGGATAATAGCCGAAGTTGAAAACCAGTCACATCGGCCCGCTTGAATTGTAACAACACAGGGGGAGACTTTTAATCAATATTGTATATCCTTTTCACCATCCGATTTAAGCAAACCAGATCCCCGGATATAGCTATCCGTCTTCGGGCATATACATCTCGCCGGGGCCGAGCTTGTCGTACCAGGTGAATTTCATAATGACCGAAGTTACTGCGAGAACGACGATGGAAATCCACATCGTTCGGTACTGCCCGATGATTAAGCAGATTGGAATTATGTTGAGGGTAAGCTGCCATATGACACCGATAGCCACATTGAATGCGTCACGCCGGAAGTCTGTGTTGGCCTTGAGGTTCGGGTATTTTTCCAGCAGGCTCTTATAGACTGGCTTCCAGAAGCCCCAGGGACGAACAGTGCGATAGAAACTTTCGAGGACTTCGTCTTTTTCCGGCGGCGTTTTGAGGCAGACGATAACAGAGGCCAGGGCGCTGACGACGATGATAAACGGGAAGCTCAGCAGCGCAGGCGGCAACAGGCCGAAAGCGGGAGGCAGTCGTTCGATGAGCGGTGGGATGAGTTTCGAGAAGAGCAGGCCGCCGGCGACTCCTGCAATCATTCCTGCAAAGTAGCCGTAGCCGTTGAATCGCCACCAGTGCCATTTAAGCAGATTGGGGATGACGTAGCCGCCGTAGAGGGCCGCGGCGATCCACTTGGTAACCTGGTCGATTGACTGCATACGAAGGCCGACAAGTACTCCGATTATCAGCAGGGCAATGGTGGACGCATAGCCGAGACGGACGTACGTCTTTTGCGATGAGTTTGGGCTGATGTATCTTTTGTATACATCGTTGACGATATATGCGGCGCCGGCGTTGATTGTAGAATCGAATGTGCTCATAAATGCCGCGAGCAGGCCAGCCAGGAGAATTCCGACCAGACCGATGGGGATATATCCCGCTATGACGTGGGGCAGAATCTTCTCGAAGTCGAATTTCTGGCCGGCACCGAGCATTTCTTTGACTTCGGGCGTGAAGTAAACCAGCCCGAGCACGGCGATGCCGGTAATCATCAGGAATCGCGGCACGAGCTGCACGATGGACATCCACCAGTTTTCCAGCGCCGCTTCTCGCGGGCTGCGTGTCGAAAGAATATGCTGCATCCCGTACCCGGCGGTCGGCCCGGCCATGCTGATCAAGAGGCCCTTGAGCAGGCACATCATGATTACGACTCCGAAGAGCGAATAGCCGTCCTTGACGATGTTGCCGTTTAGCTGCTCGATTCGGCTCGACCAGTCGATATTCAGCTTCCAGCCGAAGAATAGCTCGTTCCAGCCGTTGGGAACGAACTTGGCAAGCATCTCAGGGCTGACTTTGTTAATTGCGACGATGGCGATGAATACCGAAGCTACGGTCAGCAGGGCGAATTGAATCAGGTCGGTGAGAACAACACTATACCAGCCACCCAGAAGCAAATACGCAGTGGTGATTATCAGAAGGACAATGGCATACATATTGGCGGACGAAAGCGGTCCGACCGCGAGATTCCACGGGAAGAATACTTCGGTGAATTTCCCTATCCCGACGAAGGCATAGCCGAGAAATGCGACGGTGAGTATGAGAGCATATAAAACTACGCTGATGTGCGAGAGGTTGCCCGCCAGGCCTGAGCCGAAGCGGGTGCGCATCCATTCGGCACCTGTCAGAACGTTTGAACGCCGAACCCACGCTCCGAGATATACCTGGCGGAACACGCGGTCGAAGAGCGGCCAGATCCAGGGTATGAAAGCGGCTTTCAGCCCGTAGGTGAAGAGCATCGCCACGAACCACATGGTCCCGGTGATATCGAAGCCGCTGGCTCCGTGAGAAGTGCCGATGACGTACCAGGGCAGCGACTTGCCGGCGAGAAAGTATGAGTTGAGGTCTTTCGAGGCGCGTTTCGAGAGATACCAGCCGATCGCGATTATAACGGCCAGATAGCCGACTATGATGACGATGTCTATTTCGTGGAGCTGGAATTCCATTCGCTTCCTTTCATTATGGCCGGCAGGAGAGCAGATATTCGAGCAGCTCATCGAGCGGGCACGTTGCTAATCCGACGTACTTATCCGCTGCACCATAGTAAACGAACAGCGTTCCGTCGATCACGACTTTGCCGCATGGGAAAACGCAGCCTTTATAGTATCCTTCAATTTCGTAATCCTGTTCGGGCTGCATAATCCAGTCGCTCGTACGATGCAAAACCTTGCCCGGATCCTTCAAATCCAGCAGCAGTGCTCCGAGGCGGTAGTACTTGTCGTGACCTACGGCGTGGTAAATGGTCAGCCAGCCGTGCTCGGTTTTGATAGGGGGGGTGTTGACGCCCAGTTTGCCCGCCTCCCAATCATACTTCTGCTTGATTAGCAGCTTCGATTTTCTGAATCCGAGCAGGTCATCGGCCGACGATATCCAGGCGGCGGCCTGTTCGGTCCCGTATTCAGGGCCAACCCATTCGAGCGGCCGGTGTATCAAATAGTACCTGCCGTCTATCTTTTCGGGAAAGAGAATCACATCCCGGTCGTCGAGGACCGGGTCGGTAATTCTGCCGGCACGGATAAAGCTCTTGAAGTCCTTCGTGAGCAAAAGCCCGCTGCTGGTGGCGTTGTTGCGGATGACGCGGGGAAAAGCCGCCGGGCAGACAGGAGGGACGTATTGCTGTTCTTTCGGCATCCAGAACTGGCCGAACGGGAAGAATCGACTGGCGTAGGTGATGTAATAATACTCGCCCATTTTCACCATCCGTGGATCCTGTATTGTGCTGGCATCGAAACCATCTACACTTGGGCCGAGAACCGGCTCGTCGCTGGTGCGCTCGAAATTATAGCCATCGCTGCTAACCGCCAGGCCGAAATAGCACTTGTACTCGGGACCCGCCTCAGCGGCCCTGTACAGAAGTACGACCTGCTTTGTGTTTTCGTCGTACCAGGCCGCAGGATTAAATACGGCTAAATCCTCCCAGTCATTAGCCGGATTAGGAGAAAGGATGGGATTGCCTTCATAGCGTTTGAGTTTCACTGTTGCTTCTCCAATCCTAATGCGTTCAGAGTTCGTCGTTCCAAGTTCTGCGGCGTGGATAACACAGCACACAGCACGTAGAACGAACTGGGCTCATTATAGCCCACGTGCTAATCATCTACAACATCTCTTACCGAACCAGGGTTTGAGAAAATTTCCAACTACGTAGTTCTACGTATTTTTATTGAGAAGCGTCATAAATGCTTGATATGATGGTCTCATAAATACAGACATATTTTTTAAAACCAGTAATACTCAGCAATAATTTCGCTTCTTCAGCGCTTCTGACGCCACACAAATAAAAATCTACTTAGAAATACGTATTTCTTACATTGGAAGGATTTATTGAGTTATGCGCCTTTTCTCGACTACCGATATATCAAAAGCAGTATTGAGGATTTGGCTTCGGTGGTGTATGAGAAATGAAAGACTTTATTCGAGTAATTAGCGAATAAGCTTTGTGGTCTTATGAACTTATACGAAAAACAACCTAAAAGAGGTTCACAGAATAAGTAGATGTTAGGAAGAGAATTATGGAAAAGAGAGCAGTGTTGTTCGTAGATGACGACGAAATAGTCCTGAAGACTATAGATAAGAGCATAACGGATGAACCGTACGATAAATATTTTGCCAAGAGCGGTGAAGACGCACTTGAAATCCTCAAGCGAGAAAAGGTGCATGTAATCGTTGTTGATATTGTTATGCCAGGGATGGACGGACTCGAACTACTCAAAATCGTTAAGAAAGAGTATCCCAACATCGTTAGTATGGCTCTATCGGGATATGCGCAGTCAGCCGATGTCATGATGGTATTGCAGCAGGAAGGCGTTTACAGGTTCATTGCTAAGCCCTGGACATACGACGAAAATTTTAGAGCGGTCATCCATCGTGCTATAGACACCTACAATCTCCAGAGCGAACACGAAGATATGGTGGCAGAATTAGAGCGCTGTTCAGATCGAACAATATCTGCAGAATGACCGCCCGCATTATTGTAAAACGCTGGCGAGAAGAGTAAGCACACGCTCATCCAAAAGCGACTTCTAAGAAATATTTCTATGTAGAGCTGCTCCCGTATTGTAAGCAGGATATCTCATACAGTTTTACCGCTTTGACAACTTACGATATTTCAAAAACCTTCGTCAGTTGTGTAATTTCGAAGACTTTGCGGAGATTCGAGTCTAAATTGGACAGTCGCAGCCGCCCTCCCTGTTCGCATAACTTTTTGTGGACTCTGACCAGCAGGCCCAAAAAGGCAGAGGTCATAAACTTCACATTGACAAAATTGAGAATTAGTTCCTTGTCCTGATTCTTTTCAATAATCGGCTCGAAGGATTCTTGAAGTTCCCTGATTTGTTCTTCATCAACGATTCTCTCTTCTGTAAATGTCACGATTGTGACATCCATTCCGGACTCAACTATGATTCTTGACTGCTCCTGCTCCATGAGCATCTCCTTATAGCACTTTAATCGTTCTGTGTTCGTCGTTCTGCGTTCCGCGGCACGAATAACTCAGCATCCGGCGACATTTTACCGAATAGCTCTTATACTTACAACTGCCTCTTCGAGTTTTTCCTGGGTTAGAACCAATTTTATGACCGGAGTATTGTCCTTTTATTATTGATTAGCGGAGAATCGTCGCCGGAAAGTCCGTAAAAAATGGTCAATTGCCGGGATTTGTCTTGCGGCCGTATTTATGTTAAACTGCTGTTCTTGGATTTTTAAGGAGCATGAAATTGGGAAAAACACTTGTTTATAAGATACTTGGCAAGCATCTTGTTGACGGCAAGCTCGCGGCCGGCGAGCAGATCGGGATTCGTATCGATCAGACGCTGACACAGGACGCCACAGGAACGACGGCGTTTTTGCTATATGAATCGATGGGGCTCAGACCGGTGAAAACCGATTTGTCGGTAAGCTACGTCGATCACAATATGGCAGGATTCGGGCCGGAGAATCATAACGATCATCTGTACCTGCAAACCGTCGCCGCCAGGGCAGGCGCCTATCATTCGCGTCCCGGCAACGGCATCTGTCATCAGGTCCATTTAGAGCGGTTCGGCAAGCCCGGCGCGACGCTCCTTGGCAGCGATTCACACACGCCGACCGGCGGCGGAATCGGGATGCTGGCCATCGGGGCCGGCGGGCTGGATGTGGCGGTTGCCATGGCCGGCGGGCCGTTCTACCTGAAATGCCCGAAGGTTCTGGGCGTCAAGCTCACCGGCAAATTAAGCGACTGGGTGGCCGCCAAGGACGTGATTCTCAAGCTGCTGAGCATCCTGACGACAAAAGGCAACGTCGGCTGGGTGGTCGAATATTTTGGCGACGGTGCAGAAAAACTTTCCGTACCACAGCGGGCCACAATCACGAATATGGGAGCCGAATTAGGCGTAACGACGAGTATCTTCGCCAGCGATGAGCAGACCGAAAAATTCCTGGCCGCCCAAAAGCGGGAAAAAGACTATCAGCCATTAGCAGCCGATCCGGATGCAGAATATGACCGAGTCATCGAGATAAATCTTGCCGGGCTTGAACCGATGGCGGCATGTCCCTCGTCGCCGGACAATGTCAAATCCATCCGTGAAATCGCCGGTCTCGAAACGGGGCAGGTAGTTGTCGGCAGTTGCACAAATTCGAGCTTTGCCGATTTGATGATGGTGGCGACCGTCCTGAAGGACCGGCGCATTAGCGAGATGGTCGAATTTGCAATCGCTCCGGGCAGCAGGGAAGTTCTGAACATGCTGGCCGATAATGGGGCATTGTCCGGCATGATTTCAGCGGGCGCGAGGATTTTGGAATCGGGCTGCGGGCCATGTATCGGGCAGGGTTTCTCGCCAGCCAATGATGTAGTAAGCTTGCGGACGTTTAACCGTAACTTCGCCGGACGAACAGGAACCAAAGGCGACCAGGCGTATTTGGTCAGCCCGGAGACGGCGGTCGCCTCGGCTCTTACAGGCAGGATTACCGACCCGCGGGATCTGCCGGAATTGTTCGGCCTGCAGTACCCGAAGATAGAGCTGCCGGCAGAATTTGCCATCAACGATAATATGATAGAGGTACCCCTGAGCAAAGAGGCGGCGGCGAAAGCCGAGGTCGTGCGCGGCCCGACGATTGTCGTGCCGGAGACGCCCAGGCCGCTACCGGAAAAATTGACGGGCGAAGTATTGCTCAAGTGCGACGATAAAATCACCACCGACCATATCATGCCGGCGGGAACCTTTCTGAAACTTCGCTCGAATGTGCCCGAATATGCCAAGGTCGTTTTTAACTGCTTCAATGAAGAAGGCAAGCCGACGTTTGCCGAACGTGCGCTCGAATTGAAGAAAACGGGAACGGCCGGCATCATCGTGGCGGGCGAAAGCTACGGCCAGGGTTCTTCGAGAGAGCACGCGGCGCTGTGCCCGATGTATCTGGGCGTACGGGCCGTGATCGCTAAAACTATCGAGCGAATTCACAAGGCGAATCTGATTAACTTCTGCATCGTGCCAATCGAATTTGCCGATCCGGCGGACTATGACAAAATCGAGCCCGGCGACGAACTTCAGATTGACAATCTGCTCGACGCTGTAAAGAGCAGCGACACAGTTACGATTTTCAAAGCGGACGGCTCATTTGATTTTATCGGCAGGCTGGAACTGTCCGATAGAGACAGAGAGATTCTGCTTTCCACGGGGCTTCTGAATTACACGCAAAAAAGGGCCGGCGATTAGACACAAAGAGGCGAATCGTGAAAAATATACGAATTTTGCTATTCATTCTTGCGCTTACGGCTTTTCGGGCTGACATTTCTCTGTGTGATGATTTTGCCCGTCGGCTCGAAGTTGATGGTATTGACGTCGAGAAATCCGTCTGGCGTGGATATGACCGCTACGATTTTACATATGATACCCGCCGATGTATTGTCGTTACGCCCGGGCATCCGACCGGCCATCTGCCCTGGATATGGAGGGCGCGTTTCTTCGGCCATGAACCTCAGATGGACCTGGCGCTTTTGGAAAAAGGATTTCACCTTGTTTATATGGATGTGGCAGACCTCTTTGGTGCTCCCCCGGCGGTTAATCATTGGAATGCTTTTTACAATTATCTGACCGGGCATCATGGCTTTCATCGGCGTGCTGCTCTGGAAGGGATGAGCCGGGGCGGCCTTATTATTTACAACTGGGCCAGCGTGAATCCCGAGAAAGTGGCCTGCATCTACGCCGACAATCCCGTCTGTGATTTCAAGAGCTGGCCGGGCGGCCGAGGTAAAGGAAAATATGATCAACGCTCCTGGGAAGCTTGTCTGAAAGCTTATGGCCTGACGGCCAAGCAGGCTTTGGAGTATGAGCACAATCCGATTGACAATCTTGAGCCGTTAGCCCGCTGCGTCGTGCCTGTTCTGCACGTCTGCGGCACTTCCGATACTGTCGTTCCGATGCCGGAAAACTCAGATATTGTTGAACAACGCTATAAGAAGCTCGGCGGCAAGATCACCGTCATTCGCAAGCCGGGCGCGGACCATCATCCTCACAGCCTTGAGGATCCGAAGCCCATTGTCGATTTCATCCTGTCTCATACAACAGCCGATTATGACAAGTTCCATTACAATCTGCGGCACGGCCTGACAAACTGCCGCATCAAATTCCAACAGCAAAAGAAAGGCCGTGTGGCTTTCCTGGGCGGCTCTATCACCTACAACCCCGGTTGGCGGAACATGATCTGCCAGTACCTGCAACAACGTTTTCCTGAAACCAGGTTTGAATTCATCGCTGCCGGGATACCTTCAACAGGCTCGACGCCGGGTTCTTTCCGTCTCACACGGGACGTCTTTAAAAATGGCCCGGTCGATTTGCTATTTGAGGAAGCCGCCGTCAATGATGCGACCAATGATCGCAGCGATATCGAACAAATTCGTGGTATGGAAGGAATCGTCCGACAGGCTCGTATGCTCAATCCTGACATCGATATTATTTTGATGCACTTTGTCGATCCCGAGAAAATGAAAACTTACAATGAAGGTTCCGTGCCGGCCGTCGTTCATAACCATGAAAAAGTGGCCGAACATTATCAGTTACCATCGTTGAACCTCGCACTTGAAGTCAATGAGCGTATCAATACCGAACAATTCGATTGGCCGAATGATTTCCGCAATCTACATCCTTCACCTTTTGGTCAGAATGTTTATTTCCGCTCGATGAAACATTTGCTGGATACAGCATGGGCCGGGCCGTTGCCTGAAAACGCTGACCTGACACCCAATCCCATGCCGGCAGAATCCCTCGATCCTTTCAGTTATTATAGCGGCCGGTATGTGGATATTGGTGAAGCCGAACTTGTCGAAGGCTTTATCTATGACGCCGCCTGGAATCCCGGAGATGGTAAAGGACTGCGCGAAGGTTTTTTCAATGTGCCTGTGCTTAAGGCCGATCAGCCCGGTGCAGTGCTCAGACTTAAATTCGAGGGTACTGCTATTGGTGTTTTTGTAACATGTGGTCCCGATGTGGGTATTATCGAATACAGCATCGACAAGTCATCTTTTCGTCAAATCGACCAGTTCACTCAATGGAGTTCGAATCTTCATCTGCCCTGGGCCTATATTCTCGATGCCGAACTGAGTCCGGGCGTCCACGAGATTACTCTCAGGACGAGCGACAAGAAGAACCCAAAAAGCCGCGGCCATGCCTGCAGGATTGTGTATTTTCTGGTTAATTGAAATATGCCTGAGATCATATCCAAAAAGATAATAACGATTTTCGGAACCGCCAGAGCCAAACCGGGCGAGACGATCTTTACGCTGGCTATGGAAACCGGCAGGCTTTTGGCTCAGGCCGGTTTTGCGATTGCTAATGGCGGTTATGGCGGAACCATGCTGGCAGCGGCGAAAGGGGCCGCTGAGGCTGGCGGGGAAATCATCGGTGTTACGTGCTCGGCGTTCAAATCAAGCAGGGCGAACGAATATGTTACTCGTGAAATTGTTACCGGCTCGCTCGATGAACGGCTCGATACGCTCGTAAAATTGGGGCAGGCGTATATCGTCCTGCCGGGCGGAACGGGAACACTGCTCGAATTGGCCAAGGTCTGGGAATTAAAAAATAAGGGCTTTCTCAAGGCAGATAAACCGATTATACTCTTGGGTGGATTCTGGAAGCCGCTTATCGAGCTTATCGCGACCGACGATGCCGACAGCAGCAGATATGTGAAGCTGGCGGGTGAGCCGAAGCTGGCCGTTGAAATGATTATTGATAAATGATTAATGATTATTAAAAGCCTGGAAACCTGAACCATTGATATGAGCAAGATGCCGGTATTTTTAATTTTAGTATTTTTTATTGGCGTTGTTTCGGCGGCGTCGGTATTCGATGCCGAGATAATTCGGGAAACGCCTCTGCTGCGGGATGGCTTTGTCATGATGGGAGTGGATGGTAATTTGATCGGTCCCGACAGTAACGATGTATGGTTCTTCGAATTAACTTCGGATGTGAACGATTACAGAACGGTTATCAAGGCCGGGACAAAGCTGGAGCTGCTGCCTTCGTCGGCGCTTGAAAAGATGACTGCCGATAAGAAATTGCGTACTACGGCAACTTACCGACTCTGGAACAGCAGGGTGACAAAGTACAAAGGCAGGAACTTCATTTTTCCGGGGTATTTTATGCCCCTGAGCAAGGCCGGCAAATCGGAACCGGCTGAGATACCGTCCGGGCGGGAGCGAGAACAGCAGCTTGCCCTCGATGAGCCGAACGATGTATTGGCTCTACCGCAAGAGGTCATAGAAAAGCTAAGGGCCAGGCGAGAAACAACGGTCATTAGTAAAAAGCCGATAGCGGACAGTAATGAAATTTCAGTTGATGAATCGCAGCCGGCGGCTGAAAAAGAAAAATTGCCGGATGACCGGCGTTATACGCAAAGCCCCGATTCGATTTTCGTGGACAGGACCGCGTTTTTGGTCAAGCAGAATGATGGCCGCTTTTTATTCGTGCCCGACGCTCTTGGCCGGAATGTTCAGAAGCTTTCTTTACATCTATTGCCGTGCGCGGTGCTGGAGCTGACCGAACCGAAACAAGCTGCCCAACCGGATAAGATGCGGTTTAAAATTGCAGGGATTATCACTAAATATAAAAGCGGTAACTATCTGTTGCTGGAGAAGGCGACAAGAACTTACAGCCACGGCAACTTCGGAAGATAAAGGACACACGTATGCCCCATGAACTCGACAAAATTATCATCTCCTCATCCGGAGCCGATAATAAGAAAAGCCTGAAAAAATTTCGCTCAAAGATGATGCGGGCGGCGCGCTTTGCCGGCTTCGGGAGCGAGGAGAATCAACAGGTGATTGATATTCTCAGCAATGTTGCCGACCACGGTGATAAAGCCGTGGCGGAATATACGAAAAAGTTCGATGGAGTAAAACTGAAGCCGGACGAATTCCGAGTGAGCCAGGACGAATTGGACCGAGCCAACCAGGAAATCGATCAGGACATTCTGCTTTGCCTGCGCGAGGCGATAGAGAACGTGCGCGCATATCAGAAAGACATCCTCATCAATCAGGAGAACTTGCCAAGGGGAATCAGGTATACGCCTATTAAGAGAGTCGGTGTTTGCGTTCCGGGCGCCTCGGCACCGCTGCCTTCCACGGTCATTATGACGGCCGTGCCGGCCCAGGTCGCCGGGGTGAAGGAGATCGCCGTAGTCTCGCCGCCGAGGCACGAAGGGAGTATCCACCCGGTTATCCTGGCGGTTTGCTGCGAGTTGGGCATAAATGAGGTGTACAGAATCGGCGGAGCCCAGGCCGTGGCCGCTTTGGCCGTTGGGACTGAGACGATTGTTAAGGTCGATAAGATTGTCGGGCCGGGCAACAAGTGGGTCCAGGCAGCGAAGAAGAACGTCGCCGGCGACTATGTCGGTATCGATTCTATTGCCGGGCCGAGCGAAGTTTTGATTATCGCCAATGAGCGGGCCAACCCGGCGTGGATTGCGGCCGACATGCTCAGCCAGGCCGAGCACGCCGCCGATAGCAGCGCTATCGTCCTGACCGACTCGGAACCGTTTGCGAGATTAATTCTCGCCGAGTTGCAGAAGCAGGTGGCGGAATTGCCGAGAGCCAAAGCGGCAAAAGAATCTTTGAAGAAGCTTAGTGCTATTATCGTTCTCGACGATATGGCCACGGCAATTGAAATGGCGGACGATTTTGCCTCTGAGCACCTGGAGATTCAATGCGGGCAGGACAGCAGGGAAATCGCCGAGAAGATTCACAACGCCGGCGCGATATTCATAGGTCCCTACACACCCGTGGCGGTAGGGGATTATTGGGCCGGGCCGAGCCATACGCTGCCGACCGGAATGCGGGCAAAGTTTGCCAGTGCGCTGACCAGCAACGATTTTCTCAAGTCGATCAGCATTATCGAATACGATCAGGAAATGCTGACTGCCAGTGCCGATGACATTGTCCGCCTGGCTGAGATTGAAGGGCTCGACGCCCATGCCAACAGCGTAAGAATCCGGCAGCAGGATTGAGTTAGTCTCGAAGGCGTCTCGCCCTCGAATCGCGAGCAAAGCCTGCCCCGAGCTTGTCGATGGGATGCCCGCGACACAGATCACAGGCCCCAGCCAAGTTTGTCCTTATACCACCAGTAGAACCAGCCCAACCGGTGCGCCAGCACAAAGACAAGGTACAATATTATACATGTCTGCAGAAAATCCCAGAGCGGCAAACGGAACAAAACCGCCGCGGCAAATCCTCCGAGAACCATAAAAAAAAGGACCAGGCCGCAGTACGGCAAAAACGTGCTGAGTATGGACCTAAAGATTTCTATGGGATTCAGTGCGTCAAATGAATCGAACATCACTCCCCTGAGAAAACACATTGGTAAAAAGAAGCCTCCGGCAGCTAACAACACCCAAAACCATAAGTCAATTCGCCTTGTGAAAAGGTAATAAAATCCAGTCGCACAAAAGCAAACGGCAACGCAGCCAAGCAGAAGAATGACCTCCTCAACGAGATCTCTTATGCTGAATATATTCGCAATCGGCAGATCGGTCGCACGCCTGCGGCCTTTGGTGCTGTCGATGACACAATGGGCAACGTAATAAACCACATAACAGCCAAAGACTATGTAGAAAGGCAAAGTCAGCAAGGTCATGATATAGGAAGTTCCGGATTGAAGAAAGGGTGCGAGCAACGATGCCAGCACAAAAACCAGGAGAGAGATGAATTTCGGAAGAATTACAAAGACCGCGAGATTTATCATGCCGGAAGCGCTGATTGGATAGAGGAATGCGTCGATAAGCCAGGGCAGCTTACATTCATTCGCCAGCGGTGGTTCTTCTTCGAGTATCTTCATAGCATAAAAATCTCCTGCTACCTATCCGAGTTTTGATTCCAAACAAACCATTAAACTTCCCAGTTAAGTTTTTCTTCGTACCGCCAGTAGAACCGGCCGATCAAATGTGCTACTACAAAGGTGATGTAAAGCAGGATTAAAAAGAAAGCGCTCCCCAGGAGAATCATAGTTACTGTATTTGATTGTGCGTTATCTGTTTGTATCATTGGGATAGCTTTGTAACCCAGCACGATCCCGCTTATAAGCAATACAAGACCACAGTATTGAAAAAAGGTGCTGAATATGGAAACAATCAGCAAAATAGGGTTAAGACCACTGATAGAGTCGAACATAACGCAGGCTAACAAGCCCATCGGAAAAAAGAATACTCCGTAGGCCAGTAAGAGCCAGAACACGATGTCTGTTTTGTTACTAAAGGAAGAATAGAAAAGTACCGGCCCTAAGAAAATGAGATAACAGCCTATGATGTGTAACGACTGCGACCACATTTCACCCAAACCCGCTGTAGCGAAGGCTTCCGGGGCCCTTTGGCCGCCTTTGGCACTGTCACGGACGCATTCGGTAACGTACCAGGCCAGATATAGCGTGATAGCGATATTTATAAGAAAACCCGGAAGGGCAATTGCCATACCTAAGGGGCCCAGCAATCTACCGACGAGAGATATGAGAAGCGGGATAATCGTAAATATACTTAAGTGCATCAAACCCGGCAAGCTTATCGGATAGAGGAATATATCTACAATCCAAGGCAGTTTGCGTTGGCCTGCGAATTCGGTTTCTTCCACTTTCAAATCTTCTTGATATTCCTGCTGACGGTCGATAGCTTGTTCGGAGATGTTGGTTTGGACGGCAGGTTCTTCTTTGAGCTTATATTCATCCGGGACATCCATAAGAGTTAAACCATGGGAAGAATCCGTCGTGCGGGGCATCAAATCTCCGGAATAATCCTGATTTGCATCGGAGCCGGGAGCGAGAATTACCGGAATGATAAACGTATTGTTGCATTTCGGGCATACGGCTTTTTTGCCTGCGTGGCTTTTGGGAGTGCTTATCTTTCGTTCACAATATTCACAGATAAAATCAATGACGGTGGATTCGGTCGGTACAATTATGACTTTGCCGCATTTCGAGCATTTGCCCTGCCTGCCGACGTCCTTGTCCCGGGCACTGATTTTATGAGCACAGTTTTCGCAGTAAAACCGAATCATTAAGTCTTCTCCCTCTTAAGTGATTTCCTGGTTCTACAGTTTTGGCGATTTTACGGGCCAGTTCCCTCGTGCCCATGGGCTATGCCGCAGAGCCGTTCTATTGAACAGGACGCACCGGAAACGATTTTCTTCAGTCGAAATTCTCTGCGGTTATATTTTTCCGGCAAGCCGCTTGCTATCCTGATAATCAGCCACTCAGCTTTTGCTTTATTATTTCGCTCGCTCTGGTAAGGGCGTCGCCGATTTTTTTCGGATTTTTCCCGCCGGCCTGTGCCATTTGAGGCCGGCCTCCTCCGCCGCCGTCAATGATGGTTGCTATTTCTTTGACGATGTCACCGGCTTTGAGGCCGTTCGCGATAAGGTCGTCGGTCACACCCGCCAGAAGCGTTGCCCTGCCGTCATCGTCGAAGCCCAAAACGATAGCGGCGGATTTTGCTTTTTTCTTGAGCATATC
>CAZTDF010000098.1:9648-15881 GCA_964612465.1 uncultured Pirellulales bacterium | reverse complement strand
TCGACGCTCGCTTTGGCTGCCTGCGCGAGAGCCCCATCTTTCTCTGTGATTCGCACCGGGTACCTTACTAGGACCGGTTCGGCCCAATCCCTGCGGTCGTTGCTGGGCTTGAATCCTTTAGCAGCAAGCAGCTCATCGTACAACTGCGCCATCTTTCGCCGGTGAGCGATGTTTTTTTCTATTTTGCCGAGCTGCCTGATTCCCGAGCGAGCCTGCACCGTACTTATCGATTTGAAGAAATCGTCCGCTTTTACCGGTTCGAATTCACTTGTGTTTGAGGAACCGATGACCGCCCCTTTTTTCGTGAGATACCTGAACACGCTCTGGGCCAGGGCGGTCGTTCTCGGATAGATAAGCAGCCTGTAGATTATTAATTGTATCCGGAGCATAAAAACTTCCCGGCCCGAAGGGGAGCATATTTCATTTATCATAAACGTTTCAATCCGCTCAGCTAATTCCCGATCGCTTGTTATTACCATACCTCCAAGACCTGTGGTATATGGTTTATTCCATTGAAATGAGAAATATCCGGCCCTGCCGAATGTCCCGACCAACCTGCCTTTATATTTCGAACCCAGGGCAAGGCAGCAATCCTCGATGACGGGAATGTCATTGCTCTGAGCAATTTCCATGATAGTGTCCATTTCACAGGGATAGCCGTATGTATGTTGCACAATGATGACTTTTGTTTTGTTAGTGATTTTTTCTTCTAATAGATTCACATTCATATTGAACGTGTCCGGCTCGATATCGACATATACTGGCTTGGCCCCGGCGTATTTTATCGGATTAACATTCATCACGCAGGTGTAGCCCGGTAGGATGACCTCATCGCCGGCGCCGACGTCGAGCGCCCACAGCAGAGCATACAGCGCAACCCTGCCTTTCCAAAAGGCAAAGGCCCGCTCGGCGCCGAGAAATCGGGCAAACTTTTGCTGGTATTCTTCTATTATCTTTTCCATAGGCGCTTTGCTACCTCGACATTTGCATTTCCTCGGGTTTTTTCAAGCCTCTTCCTCTTAGGATGGAAAACCTCACGCCACCCCAAAGCGATCCTAATCCGTAGGCGAAGTGCAGGATGGCAAAAACCGCCGGCGCCAGAAGTGCGTATCGCCAGCCTGATTTGCGCCCGACATCCAGCGTTCCGATCATGAGCCCCAGCACATAAAAGGCCGCTTCAATCGCCAATAGAATCCAAAGCGGCTTCCACAAAAAACCTGCCAATCCCGGCAACAGCAAAGACAAGACGAATAACAAAGGCACTAATTGCCTGAAGCTGGCCGACCTCTTATGTTTCTGTAAAGTCCTTATCCGCCAGAAGCCGTATTGAAAATACTGCTTCCAGAGTTTACGTAGCGAGCCCCGCGAAAAATATGTGCTTTGTATCGATTTCGACATCCATATTTTACCGCCCGCCAGGATGATTCGCAGGTTGAATTCATCGTCCTGGTTCCGCACTAATTCCTCGTCGAAATAGCCGATCTTTTCGATGATCCATTTGTGGTGTGTGCCGAAGGCGAGTGTATCAACCCAGCCTTCGTAATCTCCCAGCCTGAATCGTGAGTTGCCCACGCCGATCGGCGAGCGCATCGCTGAGGCAATCGCGCGACCCACAAAACTATCCGCAACTGTTTTAATATAGCCGCCCGCGACCCAGGCTTCCGGATGTTCGTGCAGGCACCGGATCGATTTAGCGATAAAATCCGCGGGAATTTCTACATGTCCATCTACTCGAATGAATAAATCGCCTCGTGCCGCCTTAAGGCCGATATTCATCGCCGCCGGAGTAATTCGTTTCGGATTATCCAACATTCTTATCCGATTGTCCTCCTTCGACAAAGTGGCCACAATTTCTCTCGTGTCGTCATCACTCATACCATCTACAACGAGAATCTCCATTCTTTCGGAGGGATAATCATTATCCAATACGCTTTTTATCGCACGCTCTATAAAGTAGGCTTCGTTGCGAATTGGCATGATAATAGTTATAAAAGGAGAATCCTGCATGAGATTTCTTCAGCAATCACAAATCCAAAACAAATCTAATACTTTCTCCGGATATGCCGTCCTGGCACCAGCCATGTTTCTTGTAGAACGCCACGGCACGGCTATTCTGCTTCAGGACAGATAGAGTAAGTCGTTCGTATCCTTCGGCTTTACAGGCAAGCTGGAAGGACTCGATAATTTTTCCGGCGACACCGGTTCCTTTAAAGTCCGGCAGAACGCAGATCGACAACAGGTTACCTGAGCGAATCCCGGCACTTGGCGTTTTAGTATTGCCCGAATGAGCAATGGCACGCTTTCGGCGTAATTTCCCGGCGAGTTCCTGAAGGAGCACTCGGCGTACCAGTCGTTTGCTGAGAAACTTCCAGAAAATAAGATGCGGATAGCGGAACAGTGCCGAGCTGAGAAATTCGTCCCGGATATTGGGATTTCCACCAACTGCCAGACCAACGATTTTGCCGTCAGCGTCAACGGCAACGCGGCAAATACCTCCACGATGCTTAATGAAAAATCCATAAAGTGCGTTAAGCCAATGATAGCCCATCTCAGTCATAAATCGTCCCGGGAAGGATTTAGCATGACACTGAGCCATCCCTTGAACGTGCACCTGTCGGGCCTCTTTAATTTTAACAGCTCTGCGATTATGCACTGCTGACGGCCTCTATAAGTACATTTTCAATACGGTTGGCCAATTTGACCCGGTCAAATTCTCTTTCCGCCAATTCACGGGCATTTTTTCCCATTTGCCGGCATAGCTCCGGCTCAGCCGCCAGTTCTTCCAGCGTATCGGCCAGCATTTGAGGGCGATTGGCATCGAGGCATCTGCCGCAGTGGTTTTTCTCTATCGTTTCGCCCAACCAGCCCGGAACATTTATCAGCACGGGTTTTCCCGCCGCCAGGGCGTCGAACATTTTGTTCGGAGACCATGTATGCTCCTTGGCCGCGCGATAGATGGTCATGCAAACGTCGCACCCGGCAACGATTTGAGCGACCTGCTCCTTGTCGGGCACGAGGTCACTGAAGATTACGTTTTTCAGTTTGTATTCGCTTGCCATCTTTTCCAGTTCGGCACGTTTTCCGCCGCTTCCATGCAGCACGAGGACGATTTTATTATTGCCTCGTTCGGCCAGAATTCTTGCGGCTTCAATAACGTAATCAAGCCCATTCGCCAAACCCATTGCCCCGAAATAAATCGCGGCGAATCTGTCTTTCAATCCGAGCCGCTCGCGCTGTGCCGAGCCGTCAATATCCGGGCCGAACAGATCCAGGTCGCTGGCGTTCGGTATTACCGTCACCTTCCCGGCCGGCACGCCCGCGCGGACGATACCTTCTTTCATGCCGGGCGACAGGGCGACGATATGTTTTGCTCCGGCATATATTTTTTTTGCCATTCGTTCCAGCCACCATATGACAAGCGGATTTTTCAAAGCCCCGACATTGACCAGCGCTTCGGGCCAGAGGTCGCGTACCTCGAAAACGAATGGGACTTCGAAATATTGACTTAGCCTAAGGCCGGCCAGCCCGATTGTCAGCGGCGTGTGCGTGGCAAAGACCACATCGGGCGCCGGGAGATCCTTGCCGATACGGCAGGCCGACCAGACAAACTGATAGAACTTGAGCATCCGCTTGATGCCGCTCATGCCGGTACCAACCTGCGGATCGTTGTAGGCCGCGGCAATTGCAACCACGCCAATTCCTTCGCTCTCGAACTCGGCGTATTGTTTGCCTTCAGGAACGGGGAACTGGTGGTTTGCCAGCCCCGAGGTCATCATTGTCACGCGGTGACCTTTGCTCACAAGGTGCCGGGCAAACTCGTAGGACCGCGTCCCAGTCATTCCTTTTCGCGTAGCAAAATATTGGTGCAGATAGAGAATGTGCATGCTTGTGATATTACCAGTAAATTCCTTCGTAGCCGTCGGTGTTGCGATCTACGCCCCTGATGTCCGCTAGGTCCAGCACGCGGATTCCGGCGTTGAGCCACTGTCGAACACGATCGGCGTCTATGATCGGTTGGTTTATGATTATCAAATCTGTTTCCGTGAGTTCTTCCAGCGAGTTAACAAGCAGCTTCTCCAGATGGCGCAGCGTCTTTTGAACCTGCTGTTTATTGCTTCCTATAAGCCGCTCCGGCTGGACAATCGGATCATAAATTCTCAAATGTATTCCTTCGCCGAGCAGCGATTTGGCAACCTTCACAAAGGGGCTTTCGCGCATATCGTCCGTGTCCGGCTTGAAGGCCAGGCCGACCATCCCGACCGCGCCGGGGCGATATTCAAGAACACGCCGGACAAGCTTATTTATCTGTGTCTCATTACTCTGGAGCATGCTTTCCAGCATTGGAATTTGCAGCGATTTGAGCGAGGCGTATCGCAGAATCGCGAGAAGGTCCTTGGGCAGACAGGAGCCGCCGAATGCGAAGCCCGGGCGAAGGTATCGCGGGCTGATATTGGACTTCTTGTCGGCGCAGTAAACATCAGCGACCCGGCGGGCGTCCACTCCCGCTGACCGGGCGATAGCAGCAACTTCGTTCGCGAACGTAATCTTCAAAGCGTGCAAAAGGTTGTCACTGTACTTGACCATTTCGGCCTCATTGAGTCCCATGCGGAACAACGGAGCATCGTATTTCTCATAAATCTTCAGGAGTAAATCTCCCGCGCCGGGATGGGCTTCGCCGATGACGATTTTGGGCGGCTTGTCGAAATCCTCGACCGCCGAGCCTTCTCGCAGAAATTCGGGATGGTAAACAAGATGGATATCTTTTCCAACCGCTAAGCCGGATTCCTTTTCCAGCAGGGGAATGACAAGGTCGGCGGTAGTTCCCGGAAGACAGGTGCTTCGAAGCACGATCAGCGAACGGGCTTTCGAATCCCGAAGTGCTCGTGCAATTTGCCCTGTAACATTCTCAACTGCCGAAAGATTGATTCCGCCGTCCGGCTCGGATGGAGTCCCCACACAAATCCAGGCCATTTCGCAGTTTGTCAGGGCATCGCGTGCTTCGGTTGTTGCTCTGAGCCGGCCGGCCCTGTGAGCTTCACTGAGCAGCCTGGCAACGCCAGGTTCCTGAATGGGAGAGCGTCCCTGTGACAGGTCTGCAACTTTTGCAGCGACCGGATCTACACCGATAATCTCGTGCCCGTCCCGCAGCAGACATGCTCCGCTAACAACTCCCACATAACCCATGCCGAATATACTGATTCTCATTTTTTTCTCCATGACAGAAAATTACTCGTAATCTCTGTTTATTTGTTTTTTCGCCTTTGTAAGATATAATATAAGTATAGACCGAATCAGGGGTAATATCGCATATTTTCCCCGTTCCCGATATTGCTAAAAACGCATGAAACAAAGCTGGCATAATTCAAAGATCCGGAGTCCCATAACAGGGATTCTGTTTTTGTTTATTTTATGCTCAATATGTATCCTGGCAGTAATATGCCCGGCGTCAGAATCTGATGTTCGTTTGCCGGAGCTTAAACAGCAAGCAAATCCTCTGGACTCGGCCAATCAACCTTTGCTGCTCAAAAGGCTTGTAGCAGCTTTCGATCGGGAATATGCAACACATATTCGAAAAAACACGTCTAAAAACCTCTCGGATAATATGGCGGTTTATTACCTTCGCCAGGAGCTTCAGGCTCTGATTGACATGTGGCGGGCTACCGGCAAATCAGCTTATCTCGAACAGGCAAATAATCGTGTTATTAAGGCAATGGCTGACGCAAAGTCGAACCAGCGTCCATTACTCCGGCGTAACCGGCCCAGAGGAACCTGGCCTTGCTTTTTTTTGAAGAAAGCCGAAAAAGAAACCGGAGGTCATAATCAGCTCTGCGACTTTCAGGGTGCCGCCGGATTTCTTATGGTTGCAGACGCCCTAAAGCAAGCCGGGCAGGATGGCTGGAAAGATATTGCCAATTTCGTGGAAAAAAACATTGTCGAAAAATGGCTCTTTTACGCACCATCGATAAAGCCCGAAGATTTTCAGGGCCCCAGATCGAAAACCTACCTTCTGGCCGTATTAAACACTGCCCGGGACATACGTGAACATTTTGCTGTGATTTGCATGGACCTTAATAAATTAGGCTATCGCAAGTACCCCTATCGACAGTGGGCCGAATGCCTGACGAAATTATACATCGGCTCTCGATCCGACTTACGTCAGTCTCCTCCTAAGGCCTGGGGACTTGGCCGCCGGGCCCCAAATGACTGGGGCATATTGCCTCGCGAATCGACGG
>CAZTDF010000098.1:0-9548 GCA_964612465.1 uncultured Pirellulales bacterium | reverse complement strand
CCTACGATGATCCTGAACATGGAAAATTACCGCCCGGATATAAAGGTCACGTCTGGTTCGGCTGGCATCGTCTTGCTGCGTATGACAATGCCGTGAAAAACCTGTTTCTTTCGTTGGCGTATGATTTGACCAACGGCGGGCCAAATATGCCTTCGTCCCAGAACAAAACCATGGCCAATGCACCTCTGTGTTTTTATGCCTGGGCGGCAAGGCTGTTGGCTCCGGATGGAAAACCTCAGGAATTCCCATAAGAAGCATTTTTCTGCAGGCTCACGTTGACAATACCTTTAATTCACTCTTATTTAGAATATCTATATGGTTATCTTTTAAGAAAAAATAATTGGTACTTTTGTCGCCGGGGCGGCGTTTTTTAAGTTTACTGCCGTCATACCACCACGCAGAATAGCCATGATCGTGTAATATCTTAAAAACACTATGAGCCGCCGAATCCGTATCGTCCGGTTCTCCTGAAACTTCGATAAGCCAGGCAGTTTTAGACTGCGCCAGAAACTTTGCAGCCCCTTTGATACAGGCCAACTCGTGTCCTTCCACGTCACACTTAATAAATGATATTGTCCCGGATGCGCTTAAAAATCTGGAATCGATTGTGGTGGCCTGGACGTCGGATGTTTCTGTTTTGTCTTTTTTCTCGCTATCCTTGGCTATGGAAGCCCGGTAATGAGTCTCAGCTCCGGATGAATCATAAGGAAGCGACATCGTCACAATAGCCTGGGAATCGGAAACGGCGACGTTTATGGGCTCGACATTATCGAGGCGTAATTTTCTTACGTTATAACACAATATTTCAAAGGTTGAAGGGAACGGTTCGATGCTGTATACATGACCTTCCGGCCCGACTAATTCCGAGAGTATTTTCGAATACACTCCGATGTTGGCCCCTATATCGATTACGATGTCCCTTGGTTTAACCAGATATCGGACAACTCTCAGCTCCGGTTCCTTTTCCAATAACGGTGATCGCAGCAGTCTGAGATAGTGACGTTTCTTTATTAATTGAACCGTCGATTGCGGTAAAATCTTCCACGCCGTCCTTTTCAGCAATAGTTTTACTTGGTGCACGTTATGCTCCAGGTCTCACAGTATCTTCTATGAAGCTGCTCCTAATTGCCGATAAACGGCGGCGGTTTGCTCGGCAATCTTTTCCCAGTTGAACTGTTCGGCCGCAGCCCGGCGGGCATTGTGGGACATTTTCTCGTAGTTGTCACCTTCAAAACACTTTCCGAGCGCATCGGCAATCGCCTCCGGGGAACCGGCTGGAATGACGTATCCTGTTTTTCCATCCTCTGTCATTTCACCCAGACCGCCCACATCCGTCGAAATAACCGGCACTCCCGCGGCGTACGCCATGACCGTATTGCCGCTTTGGGATGCGCTAATATAGGGTTGAACCAGTACATCGATAACCGAAAGATATGCTTTGATGTCCTCAACCGGCACAAAACGGATGTCCGCCCACAGGTCGTCGGGCTTACAATTTCGGGCGAGTTTTTCTTCCCAATTCTTCTTGTTGCCGACGAGTACCGAACCGGCGATAAGGAAGAAAGAATCAGGCATTCGTTGCTTAATTAATCCGAACGCATTGACAAAAACTTCCAGCCCTTTGTACGGACGGATATGGCCGAGAAAGGCGATGATTTTTCGATCTCCTGCCTTTTGCCGTACGTTATTAGCCAGATTGTCATTACAGCCGTATCGTGAAAAGAGTGCTTCGTAATCCCCGTGCGGCAGCACGGAAATTTTCTCGGATGATATCCCGCAATGTGCCATTATTTCGTTTCGCGTAAAGCTCGTCAGGGCAATCACATGGTCGACTCTTTGATAAATCCCGGCATACTTTCGGATGTCACCGGCTTTGGGCTCGTGTGGGAAAGGATTGTGCGCAGTATAAATCACGTGACAGCCGGCCAATTGTAAGAGTCTTATCAGTCGATGGTCCAGCCAGGGCGAAACAATCCATATAAAATGAACGATCTTAATGCGTTTTATAAGCACATATGCCAGCAGGAACAATAGATTAAGCGGATACTCGATCGCCCGAAGAAAACGCCTTACCGATCCTGACGAAGTCGCCGTCCCGGCCAGGCGGGCAAGGAAAAAGAAACAGCGGAAAACCGTGACATCCAGCGGGTCGGGAATATGGCCGTGCGCAAATTTCGTTGTGGCATAGACTATCCTCTCTCCCTTTTTTGCCAGAGCGTCCAACAGGCAATAATTATAGTTGGCGGAGAATTGGCAGGCATCTATTACCAGATATGTTTGTTTCATTGAGCTGCTCAGCACTTTTGTTTTGCCTTTTTTTCTTCTACGATATTCTGCAGATAATCTAAAATCAGGCGTGCGTTACGCCTGCCCCCGAATTGTTCTTCCGCTCTCTTTCGAGCGGCGATTTGCATATTCGCCCGCAGTTGGTTATCGTTAATCACCTTGATAATCGCTTTTTCCAGGTCGTCGACGTTCTCAGGCGGGACGAGAATAGCGCCTTCGCAATCACCAACGGCCCCAGGCAGTCCGCCGACCGCTGTAGCAACAACCGGCAGGCCGCAAGCCATCGCTTCGGTGACAACGTTTGGCATCCCTTCGGTGTGAGAAGCCAGCACGAACAGATCGCTTGCCTGCATCCATTTGCTCATTTGTTCGGGCTCGACCTCGCCGGCCATGTGAACAATATTTTCAATGCCTTTTTCGCGAATCAGTCTCCGCAGTGCTGTTTCTTCGGGACCGGCTCCGCACATGACCAGCAGCAAGTCCGGGCACTTTTTTTGTACTTTGTAGATTGCTTCAATCAGGTCATACACACCCTTGCGTTTGGTTAAGTAACCGGCGTACAAGGCGATGGTTTTATCCGGCGGCAGACCTAATTCTTTTCTTGCCGGGATTTTGTCTGGTGCCGGCGAGAATTCCTCCAGATCCAGAACGCCGTAAACGCATAAGGGACTCTTGCCGGTTACAGTTTCGATCCGGTCTGCGACGCTTTGCCCACAGGCCAACGTGCCGTCAAGAGCCTTTGCCGTCCTCACAAAATGCCTGTATATAATTCCGCTTGATTGGGCGGTTATATTTACATCTACGCCGATGCTTAAACAAGCCGCCGGAAGTTTCAGATAACCGGCCAATCTTACAGCAGCATCGCCGTCAGGGAAAAAATCCGTTGCGTATATTACATCGAACTTCCTGCTTTTGTGTAATTCGAGGGCTTTACTTTTCATAGCTCGAAAAGCGGTCAGGCCGGACCATCGATTATAAAAATTTCCCGGCGGTCTGAAATACGGTACGCTGATAGTTTCTATTCCTTCGAACCGGCACAGCGGAGACTTGTGGTCATGATTTTTCCATCTGTCAAAGTGCCTGAGCAATCCGGGGCACCAGACGCGCGGTACGATAACGGTTATTTCCGCTCCAAGCCTGCGAGTCTCGGAAAGTTGCCGGGCCACAAAAATGCCGTATCTCTTTTCTTTGAGATTGGGAAACAAGTGTGAAATTGCCAGAATTTTCACGATGTTATAGTGCTCTGTAGCATCTAATTTACGTACTTGTCATTGCGAGGCCTGCTTTGCAGGCCGCGGCAATCTCATTCGTAAGGTTTGAGATTGCTTCGCTCCGCTCGCAATGACACCTACTATTTTATTTTTTACGGGCTAATAGCCTCGTCCGATTGAACCGGCTCATATTCTGTTAATGAGTCATCTTCATATTCAGCGGCAGATTCTGAATCTTCGGTTGGCATATAGATTTTAGCGATCCGTTCGCCCGCCATTACAAACGCAAGAAAAACCCAATAATATTTGTGAAACATCTGGCCGATGGTCAATCCCATCATGAGAAGGAATATAAGAACTGCCCTTGCGTATATTTTTTCGAGCCCGAGCGGGATACGCCTTATAGCCAGCAGCAGTATACCCATGAAACATATAAACAGCAGCGCGCCGGGTATTCCATAAATCCCTAAAACAAGAAAGAAATCGTTGTGTGGCCAGATTAAGGTTCCGGTTTCTTCGAACCAACTGTAATACCCTGTTCCCGCCGGTTTTCTGACCGCAGTTTTGACGGCCAGCTTTATGGGCTCCATTCTGTAGCTAATGCTCTCTTTTGCGTACCCTACGTCCGTCAACCGATCTGCAACCGACCTTTCCAGCCCATCTCCTTTTATCAGCAGCCCTGAACCGATGGAGGCCAGCAGAAAAATCACGAGCAGCAGGACCGCCAATGCAGGCCTTCTCGCGACTTGCCTTATAAATAGCAACGGCGACAACATGGTAAACGCCAGCGCGATCAGAGCACCGCGTGAGCCGATTTTGAGCAGCATTAAGGGTAGAAACAAAATTGCGGCAAGATTTACCATCCGCCAGAATATATTTTTGTTGCGGGCAAACAGGTAAATGGCAGCCAGAAAAGCCGTGCTCGTCAATGCCGCCAACATATTCGCATCGATTGCTTGGCCTAACGTAGCCGAATATCTTGTCTGAGAAGTATTTTCCATCGTTCTGATTGCGGTCCCGGTGATAAATGCCAGTGCAATGGTGCCTAGTGTTCCGAGGACGTATGCTCTAAGTGCCCATTGAAAAGTCTTTTCGCCGTTTGTTTCGAGTATCCAGTATACAATCAAAATGAGCATAAGAAGCTGAAACTGGGTAAAGGCACGCATTAATTCGAGGCCGAGATAGGCCCCTCCCAGCGAAACCAGAAGTATCCAGATCGAATATAGTCCCATTATCCATATCGCCTTATTACGGATGTGCAATCCCGGACGGGTGATAAGTACATTCAGCGCGAAGCTGACCGCAAGGGCCAAACCAACACCCCGGTCGAGACTGAAAGTCTGATTAAATCCGATGCCGGCACCTGTCGGCAGAACCAGCATCAGGATGCAAAGTCCAAAAGTCGGTTTTAAGACCATTCCTATGAACGTCGGCAAAGCTATAATGACGATACCGGCCACAGGATTTTTTGCGAGAGAAATGACTGCGAATCCTATCAGGCAAATAACAACCCAACTGGCAAAAAGTAAAACGTTAATTACCGGCGGTAACGGTATGTCGGAAAATCGCTCACCCTGTTCGTAATACAGGTAATCCTGGTCAAATTCAATTTCATTCGCATATTCGGCATACATAATTAGCTCCAAGCCTCCAGTATGACCGTCGGACTTAACCGTGTCCGGGATGGTAACGGGCAAATCTTGGGTAAATCATAAACTGGTAAAGCAAGTATCTGGCTGCTTTGTACCATGGCCGTTGTTTGGCGAGGTACCATACAGTCTTGTGATAATATCGACGCATCAGCGGCTTAAAATCACCGGATAAATGCTGAATTATTTCAGGACGGCGTTCCGCGTATCCGGAAAGGAAGGCGTTGGCCATGCCCTGAGCATCCCATTTGAAAAGGCAGCGCCTTGGGGCGCCATAAAAGATAAAGATGACAAGCCAGATTATGTCGAAGAATCTCGATCCGTAAGTGGCAACATTTCCCAGAAGCGGCGCCGAACTCCAGTCCAAAATGACGAGCCGGCCAGCCGATTCGTCGAAGCACAAATTAAAACCTGCAAAATCACCGTGAACGAAAACGTTCTCGCCGGGAGAGGCCATCCACTCGGCAGGCAATTCATGCTTCATCTCTTGGGGCAAGACCAATTTTTCATGAACGACTGCCAGTGCCTGACCCGCCTTTTTCAAAAGCTCGAATAACCGCTCGTCATTACGAGCCGCCATGTCGAGCAGTGTCACCAGGCCGTTGAGCCGCTCGAATTCAAGCACTCCTGTTTTAGCATCGAAATTAACGACCTTCGGTACGTAAAACAGGCCGCAGCCTTTACCGATATCGAAAGCCATCGACGCTTTAGCTGCTTCTATAGCCAGCGCGCCAGGTTCTCCGGTTTTTTGTATAATCTCGCCGATGACTTCCATTGATTATTTCCTTGTGGCAGAATTATCGCAGTTGGGATTTTTTTTCAAGCGACAGACGGCTGTTAGATTTTCTGAAAATTGGTTCATAAATCTGAACTTTTCGGCTGCCCAATCTATCGTGCGATTCAGGCGGTACGAAACCGGAACTTTTGGAGGATTAAAAAACCCGGCCGGATAAATCTCGACGATTTCCAGTCCCGCTTCTTCAACAAGATTTTTCATTTGCTCGATACTCATTACGTTAAAGGTGCCTTCAGGATTCTTCTTTCGATAGTGCACATAGCGTAATTTTATCCAGGGCGATCCGGAATTCTGGTGATTGTTGAAAACGAAGTAACCGTCTTCGTCCAACAGCTCGGCAATTGCTTTGATCGCTGCAGAACGCAGTTCCGGCTCGGCGTTGAGAAAAAAACGAAAAGCTGTAATCAAGTTGAATTTTCTCGGCTTTAGAACATTTTCCGCCGTGATATCCGTTTCGATTATCTCGGTCCGTTTGAGCTTTTCTCTGGCGATGGCAAGCATGGAGCCGGATACATCGATACCCGTCGAAGTTTTAACGCGATTTTCCAGCAGTTCTGTGATACGTCCCGTCCCGCAAGCGAAGTCGAGCAGATGAATATCTTTGCCGGTGAAGTATTTCTCCAGAATCCTCAGGATAATCTCCTGCTCGCGCGACCAAAGGAATCTTTGCCACGACTTGTTCTGGTAGTACGCCTCATATTCGGTGCCTTTGCCTTCGTATTTATGAGATTCTCTGTAACTAATCTTAGCCACTTTCCTTTTTTCGCAGAGCAATCTTAACGAATCGTTTCTTCTCAACCTCTTTCAAACTCAGGAACCAGCCGCCTATAACTATCAAGACCATTGCGGCGACTACAACGCTCACAATTTCGAGCCACGAATCAGGGGCAGCGGCATATTTCCAAACGCAAATCATCGCCATAGCCGGCAATGAACCCAGCAAGGCCGGTTGCCAAACGTTCCGAATATTTTCCAACGTGGAGATATGCATTTTACGATTAAAATATATCGGCAGGATCAGCACGGATGTTAGCGTTATCGGCAGGAAATTCGACCAAGCGATTCCGAGCAAGCCCCAATGGAAGACCTTTACCGAAAGAATGGAAGCCAGAACACAGAATAGTGCCATCAAGGCGGTTAGAATCCCGAAAATCTTATGTTGACCGCGCCCTACGAGCACAAGAAAATTGCTGTGCTGTGCCAGCCTCAAACAGTGCCCGACGGTTAGAATAGTCAGGATGACGGCCATTTCGTCAATGACTGTGGGGTCCTTGAATTGGTCGCTGACCCATATATGAAGAAACTCTCTGCCCATTGCAATTAGGAAGCAGCCGCCGGGAATGATTAAAAGAAGACTGTATTTTTGTGTCAGGAAGGCTAATTCCTTAACCGCTGCCTCGTCATTTCTGGTATCGAGTTCGCTGACTGCCGGTTTTATCGCTGCCGTGAAAGCCTGCAGCAATTGTGACAACAGGAGCACACCGGCAGTTGCGATGGCGAATTGGCTTATCTGGGCGGTGCCGAGGAAAATCCCGATTATCAGATTGCTGGCATGATAGATTATTATGGCCCCCATCGCGTACATGAAAGTATTAATTCCGTATGTCAGCATTTCCTTAAAAAGGTGCAAATCTATTTTTCCCAAGGATAAAGACACTTTGGGCAGCAGCCTCTTGACAAAAATGGAATGTATAATCCTCACGACAATTTCACTAAGGCCGAATATGAGCCCCGCAGTCAGCAGGCCGTAGCCTTGTAACAATAGCACAACCATAAGAATGGTTCGGAGCGCCAATAGGGCCAGCATGACTATGTTGATGATATCATATCGCTGCAGTCCGCTGAGGATTGCGGTTGATGGCTGCAAGGGTATCGCAATGGCACAGCAGAATCCGACGACAAGCACGAGTATGCCGGCGGTCCTCACGAATTGAGGTGCGATGGCAAACCAGGAATCGACGTTGAAGCAAACAACCAGACTTATGATTACAAGAACAATGCCTATAGCTATGAAAAAAAACAAAGATGTGTTGATGACCCGCTGGACTCCATCGTCGTCGTTTTGTGCCATGAAGAGCGGTATATATCTGTTGATTGAGCTATTAAAGCCGACGCTTAACAGGGGGGCATAGCGAAAGATAGAGCCGCCGATGAGCAGCCATACGCCGTATTGAGCCTCGCCGAGCTGGCTGAGAAAGAAGCGTATAAGGAAGAAACCGACCAGGGCGTTACTCAACAACGCTGCAACGTTGAAGAACGTATTGTGGACCAGTCTTTTCGAGGTTGTTACAGATTGCTGATTCATTTGTTCGTTAGTGGTTTAATTCCTTCTTCGGATTTAATCACCTGCCACAGAATACCCGCTCGAATCAAATCGTAATGATCAAGCACAAATTTAGGGCAATACCCGGGCCTGGGCGAAACAACGTATACCGGCCTGGCTTCCAGCAATTGCCCGATAGATTGATCATCGAACTTCGGCGCATCCTTGCTGTTGACAGTGCCCGAGACAATCTTCACATCGGGGCGTTTCCCTTTGACCTCCTGGAGATATAGAAGCGGGCCAACTGTGGTAGTATCGGCATAGATGACAGCATTATCCTCCGGCAGGTCCAATGCCTCCTCGGCGAAGCATTCGGCCCCCTTGTATCCGGTTTTCCATGGCCGCAGGAAATATTCGTAATCATCGCGGTGGGGTATATCGTTTCTCGTGCCGATATTAAGCTGAATTTTTTTGGCCAGCGGTGGTAATGCTGCGTATACGCCAACGGGTAATATGCAAAAAAGCAGCACTAAAAACGCAGGAACCTTTAGATTCTTCTGACTCCGCAAAGTATCCGTTCCGAGGCCTATCAGGATCGAGACCAGACAGTAGAACGGGATAAAGAATGCATACCTGTCAGGGATGGTATATCGAAAGGCGAAAAGAAAAAACAGAACGGTCAGCGCCAGGACAACATTTCTAAAACTTCGACTTGGTGACATTTTGGACAGCCCAAAGCAGCCGACAAAGAACAGCAGAAAATTCGGCGTGGGAAAGTTGAGCAGGATATACAGAAAGTTCTCTTTCACTATTCCCATTGAAAGCGAAGCATTAAGGACCGCTGACTGCCAGCGGAGCCCGAAGGCCGCTGAAGCCAGAGTCCCTGTAAGGTCGCCCGTTTGTATGATATTTTTGACTATCAAATATTCGTAAGGCAGTGCACCGGCAATCCACAGCAAGACAATAATCACCAGGTTTCTGATATGAATTTCTTTTTTAGCCAGAAGAAAGGCAACAAATACGGCATAACAGATAAGCGGTATCGAAGCGAGCATGTGCACGGCGATTGAGAGGCCGCTCAGCAATCCCAACCAATACAAATAATGTATTCGCCTGGTTTTGGTATATTGCAGCAGCATTATCAGTCCGGCAAGAAACAGAGCGGTCCAGAGCGTGTATGTTTCGATAATGCTTGCGTGGCGCCAGAACGTATGGGACACGGCCAAAGTGACAGCCGCAACGACCGCAGGAAGATTCCTGCTGAACCATAGGCGCACGAGTAGAAACATGTTCGCAACCGCAACCGCCCCGGCGATTGCCGAGACCAGATTGACCCTGTGGGC
>CAZTDF010000097.1:13923-15980 GCA_964612465.1 uncultured Pirellulales bacterium | reverse complement strand
CGTGTCGAGGGCGTCCCGCCCTCGAATCGCGGGCAGGATGCCCGCGACACTGATGTACGAAAGCGTCAGATAGCTGCAGCGGGGCGAGCGGAAGATTCGTCCGCAGGGATTTCCGTCCAGTTGTACTACTTCCGGCCTGTCACCGCCGCTGATGGCGTGAACCTGGACGCCGGCAATCGGACCGGATGAACCTTCTGCGGCCACGAGGAAGCTCGGGGTGACTCCATCGTCGAGGTTGCCGTAAGTCTGGGCACGTGCCTTGCGAAGAGTCTCGGCCGCGGCCTGGGTGGAAAAAATCCGCTCCTGGAGGATCGAGGCATCTCTTGAGCGGAGAACGTCACTGATTCCGGCAAAGATCTCCCGGGCCTGATCCTGAATCGGCGCATTTTCCTGAGGTGTGCCTGAAATGAAAATTTCGGTTGCCTCAGGCGACTCAACGCTACGTGTGTCTAAGTTTGCTGTCATGCCTTGTTAGTGCCCCTTGCTCCGTTTGAAGTTTCTAATATATAGCCACTTTATTCTATACATCATGGGTGGAAAAGTCAAGTTAAATTTCGGCGCCGATCGAAATAAAGTCATTCATTGTCGTCTCTCATTTAGGGATTTTCTCAAGGTTTATTTTGTCTGTAGAGTTCAATTCGCCGCTCGATTTGCTGTGCGAGTGTTTCCTGTCCCGCGGCACGAGCCAGATCGGCTGCTTTCCGGGCGGACTGGATGGCTTCCTGGAAGCGCCCCGTCCTGGCATAGTTTATACTCAGAAGGTCGTGCAGCCTCGCCGAGGTGTCGATTTTCGGCATCAGTTGTACTGCCGCTGCGTAATGCTTGAGGCTCCCGGCGAGGTCTTGCTGATCGGCCATCGCAATCGCCAGCCTGTAGTGGGCTGGGGCGTTTTTCGGATTGAGGCGTATAACCTCGGAAAAGTGAGTAATCGCTTTATCAGATCTTCCAGCGTAAGAAAACGCCAGAGCAAGGCTGAAGTGCATGCCAACGGGATTGTACTGCTTGTCAATGCCGTTGGGCATACGCCGCAAAGCTTCCGAGAGATGTTTAATCGCCTGGTCAAATTGCCTCTGGTGCAGCAGCGCCATACCCAAATCGTGGTGTATACGGGGATCGCTCGGATTGGCTTTTAGAGCTTGATTATAATGTTCCATCCCCTCCTTATATATTTTCTTGGCGTTGTACATGAGAAAGCCAAGTCTAAGGTGTGCTTCGGCATTGTTGGGATTCATCTCCAGCGCGCGGCTGTATTCCTGGATCGCGTTATCCGTATCGCCGGCTTTGAAAAACTCGTTGCCGGCTCTTACGAAAGAATAATCGTTCAGGAATTCTTCGCGGATTTTCTTAATTGCATCAGGTCCGGCATCGACAAACTCGGGGATGTTTGCGGCTCTGTCCGGGGCGGTAAAGTGTTCCAGCAGGACGGCGGGGCTACTGTTTCCCTGCTGGTCAATATGGGTCAGGCAGAGTTGTGTGTAATCCGAATAGGCTTTTGATGAAAACACGAGCCACTTGCCGTTGGGCGAGAAGCTGTGCCATGAGTTCATCCGGCTTGTATTGGCGCGCAGTCTTCTGGGCTTGCCTCCCTCGGCCGGCATGATGTAAAGCTCGCTGTCGGGCTGAAGCAGCATATAGCTTTTGGCTTTGCAGAACACGATCCATTTGCCGTCGGGCGAGTATTTCGCGAAAAAATTGCTCATGCCGTTATTGGAGGCCCCCTCGATCGGCTCCGGTTTGCCGCCCTTTCCTTCATTGAAGGGGATTCTGTACAAGTCGAATAAAAATGGCTTTCCGTCCTCGGTGAATTCCCTGCATTCTTTTCGAGTCAAAAGCACTTTGCCTTTGCCTTCGGTATCCTTGAGGTTATACGCTTTGGCTCTGGCAAAAACGATATACTTACCGTCGGGGCTCCACGCCGGATTGCTCTGGACATATTGCGGGTCATCGGCGCCGGGTAGTGACTCAAATGTACGGGCCTGCCTATTGTATGTGCAAAGTATGCCTTTGACGGGGAAAAAAAGCTGAGAGAATGCAAGAGGCGGCATTGGAACGAAGAC
>CAZTDF010000097.1:0-13823 GCA_964612465.1 uncultured Pirellulales bacterium | reverse complement strand
GAGATGTCACCGAAACGCCATCGAATGAGCGAGGGATCTTTGACGGCGTCGACAAAGGGAAGGTTTACTTCCCGGTAGAATAGCGGCGCGCCGACCGGGTCTTCGGATGTTCTGATTTTGATGCGGCCGGCCGAGGCGATTTTCGCCGGTGACTGCCGATTGACACCCAAAATAGTCACCCGGGCATCCTTCTCCCGGGACCGCTTCTTTATATTCTGCCATTTTTCCTGCTCGGGGGTCCACCTGGATTCGTTCGCCAGGAAATTCATGCCGCCTTCGTCGTCCTGGAAGCTGATACTTACAAGCCACATGTCGGAGCCGGAATTATCATTCCAGCGTAATGTGGGGGCCGCGATTTCCGGGGGAAAAACCGTTTCATCCAGCGGGTAGCCAATCGTCAACCTGCCGTATTCGACATCTTCCTGATAACGTGCTAATATATCTTTTACCCGGAGCGGGCGTTTGTCAGATGTGGTGAGTAAGACTATCGCAACGACAATGGCTGTCGCGCTGATACCGACGATGAAATATTTGACCGATTTGCGCATCGATTCTCTTATCGTTAATCGTTCAAAAGTAGTTAGTCGTTTTGCTCGAAACATACGTCGTTTTACGCAAATCGAGCAAATACAACATCTTAAATATCGTAGATAAAAAAATCAAGCTTAAGCTTAAGGCGTAGTTTTCTCACGAATAAGGCTCTGTGGCGTGAAATACCGTATTATCGGGCCTTAGTGGCGCATCCTTTCGGATTTTGAATGTTTGCGGTACGTCATAAAAAATAATAAAAAAAGTACAAAATCGTAACAGAACGGTAACATTTAGATGGCATAATTGTTCCTGTAAAAGTGATTGTTTTTTTGTTAATCTATTTGAAAGGAACATGATTATGGAAAGGTACAAGAGCATTAAAATCATTTTGTTGGTTGTTGCTCTGATCGCCTCAGCCGCTCTGGCCAAATCAGCAAGTGAGCTGCTGCAGGAAGGCCTCTACGCCGAGGAGGTCGACGGCGATCTCGATGCGGCGATCAGGATCTATGCGCAAGTCATCGAAGACAGCTCGGCGCAAAGGTCTCATGTCGCTCAGGCCATGTATCGGCAGGGAATGTGTTACATGAAGAAGCAGCAGGAACAGCAGGCCAAGCTGGTTTTTGAAGGACTTCTCGCCGACTATAGCGACCAGACCAAGATCATCAGCAAGGTCAAACCCCTGCTGCAGGAGCTTAGCAATGCCGACCCGGCGGCTCTGATGCCTCCCGATACCTTGGCTTACGTGGAAATTGGCAGCCCCGGTAAACAAGTTGACACCATTCTTAACATGCTCAAAGGAACTCCCCTCGAAAATCCTCTTGCAGCGATCGGCGGCGCACCTCAAGGCGGCGCGTCACCCGGGAACATTGTGGCGGGTTTTCTGAATCCCAATATGATGGCCGAATTCAAGAAGATACGCGGTATGGGAATAGGCATTACCGGTATTGATCAGGATAATCCGCCGGTTGTCGTAGTGTTGTTTCCCGGAAAGAGCGATGCCCTGAGGGGATTAGTCATGGGAGCGCTCGTTGTGTTGGGCAAACCCATCGAAGCCATAGAAGGCATGCAATGTGTAGAGTTTCCCGACGGAGGGGGTGCTGCATACGATGATACTGTAGTTATACTGGCCAGCCCGCTGGCGTACACGGAGGGGCAATTGACATGGTCCGTGAAACAATACAAGGGTGTCACCAACAAGCCGACACTCGCTTCGAGCAATAAATCATTTGCCAAGGTTAACAAGAAAGACCGCCAGGAAAATGCCTTGACTATTTGGGCGAACTTCGATCAGTTGTACACGGCTCTCAAAGAAACGTTTCCTGATGGAGAGCTGCCCGAACATATGCGTGCCGCTGATGGTATGGCCGACTTTAAAAATATCGACGATTTGATTGCCTCCTTTTCCATTCAGGAAAACGGCATAGCACTCGAAGCAAATGTAGGTTTCAAGGAGGGTTACAATAGTCTTGCATACGACATGTTCCGGAATCCGAAGCTCAGCAAAGCAGCCTTCGATGTTGTTCCCTCCGGTGCCATAGCGCTTCTCAGCGTCGCTCCGGGCGGAGCTGAAAGCGCCCGGGCCAAGGCTGTACATGAGCAGATACGGAATATGACGGGCCTTGAGATTGGCGGTGATATCTTCGCCAATATCGATCAGGTTACATTATTTGTCTTGCCATCCGCTGTTTCCTCCGGCGAGATTCTTCCCGGAATACCTCCGATAGTGGGTTCTGTGGGACTCGTACTGACGAGTGAGAATCCACGCCAGACTCGTCAGATCATGACCGGATTGCTGACGGCGACCAATCTGATTGCGAGCCAGTCCGGAGATGACCCCGATGCGAATATCGGCAGGTACCAGTTTGAACTTGTCAACCAGCTAAAGCTCCACTGTTATACGAACCAGAAGAATAAGACAACAGTTCTTTCATTGAATCCGGGCGTTATAGAGGCTTCTGCTTCGGCACTCGGGGCACGCCGGTCCGTCACTTCCGGTGGATCTTTAAAAGACGCTGTGAATAAATTGTCGCCGGGAGCAAGCAAACTTGTGCTGATTAATGTCGGCGGAGTTATACGAGCCGGGGCGCCATTGCTCCTCTCAGGTATGGACGAGTCCGGGGACGATGTGAAAGAGCTGATTGCCCAGGTGGCAAATAGCTGTGAAAAAACCACCGTCCAGTTTAGCACACAAGAGGAGTCTAATAACTTCAATGTACGTGCCGAAATACGCGACCTCCCGCCTGCAAACGAACTCTTCGGTCCGATGATGCAGTTGTCCCAAATGATCTCCGAGGCGAGGAAGCAGAAGTGGGCCCAAAAAGGAGAAGCCGGCATTCCCGCCAATATTAGAAAAGCAAGCGGACCTGTCGTAGTCGACGGAAAAGCCGAAGCTCTCTGGTCACAAGCCCGCCAGTACAAGATCGGCAACGTGATATATGAATCCCCCTCGAACGATGGGGACTTTTCGGCTTCTTACAAGGCCGTATGGGATGAAAAGAACCTGTACGTGCTGGTCGATGTGACCGATGAAAATCTTAAAAACGACTCGGATGATTTTTGGCTTGATGACTGTGTTGAAGTATTTGTCGACGCCGACAACAGCAAGTCGGACAGCTACGGCGACAACGATTATCAATTTCACTTCGGGTGGGCCGAAGCAAATCCGAGCATGGGAGAATCCCAGCACAACCAAACCGGGGGAGTGGAATTTGCTGTTGGACGTGCAGATGCCGGATATCGGGTCGAAATCAAGTTTCCATGGGCCACCCTGGGAGTTGAGCCGTCTGCTGGCGCAAAGATAGGTCTGGACGTTCACGTAAATGATGACGACGATGGCGGGGAGCGCGACACCAAGCTGACCTGGCGAGGAAAAGAAGACAATGCCTGGCAAAACCCAAGCATTCTTGGGACAGCCGAGTTAGCTGGCCTCGTCGCTTGGTGGAAGCTCGATGAAACCAGCGGTCGGGACGTCGCGGACGCTTCCGGCAACGGCAACATCGGCAAGATACTTAACGGCCAGCCGCGGTGGCAAGCCTCTGGCGGCAAGATAGGCGGAGCACTTCTTTTCGACGGCAAGGGCGACTGGGTGCACGTGGCGAACGAGTCGAAGTTCGATTGCACCTCAGAAGTGACAGTAGCAGCATGGATTAAGGTCAACCGTTTCGACAAGGATTACCAGGCAATCGTGACAAAAGGCGATAGCGCCTGGAGAATACAACGTAATCAGGATACGCCTGCTATTGAGTTTGCATGTTCCGGATTAAACATGCCCGATGGCAATCCGTACGGGGGACTGTATGGCGAAAAGAGCGTCAACGATGAAAAATGGCACCACGTCGCCGGTGTGTATAATGGCGAAAAAATGATTTTGTACGTCGATGGTGTTGTGGACGTTTCGCAACCGGCTTCAGGCGCGATAGCCACAAATGATCACCCGGTTTATATCGGAGAAAATGTAGAAATGACCGGGCGGTTCTGGAATGGTATGATTGACGATGTTCGTGTTTACAGTTATGCTCTCAGTGAAGGCCAGGTTACAGCACTTTACAATGAAGGCAAGTAGTACGTGAAAGCCACAGGCAAAATCACAGCAGGTCAAAATCAGTTACGATGGGTCGTGTTGCTGCTCGCGATAGCAGTAATACTGCCCACCGTCTGCCTGCTGTGGTTTATGAGTCACGCTGTCAGGAATGAACGTCTGGCGGTCAAGCAAAAGCTGACCGATGTCTATCAGCAGCGGCTGGACAGACTGAGCCAAAGACTTGATAACCTTTGGTCGGATCGAATCAATTCTATCGGTGACAAAGTAGCGGGGCATGGGGCCATTGAGATTTTCGGCTTGTTTGCCAGCCGAGACGACGACGTTCGTGGCTTAAAGCTTTGTGATGCGGCGATTGTTTATGACAGCAATGACAAGCTTCTTTATCCTGTCACCGAGGGTAAAGAAGATGCGGGTCAACTGCCGGATGAGTTTAACAAAGCGTGGAGGGCTGAATTTATCGAAGAGGATTTTGCCCGAGCGACAGGATTATATGAACAGATTGCCGATACCTCGGCTGAGGATTATGTCCGCAATTCTGCGCTGATGGGCAAGGTTCGTTGTTTGAGAAAATCCGGAGATATTGAGAAGGCCGTCTCTCAATGTAATGACCTGGCCTATGGTCAAAGTCAGGAAGTCGTCAACTCTTCTTCTGCTTCCCTGATGGCTAATGCCAGAGTATTGTTAGTGGAACTGAAAGCCCAAACCGAAGATGGCCTGGGCCGGTCCGACGTGCAGAAGTTGATTGATTCGGCCATCAATTACACGCCCGGCAATGATTCGGTTTTTTTACCAATGCCGTCGGAGACCCGTATCTTTTTGCTCCGCAAAGCACTTGAGATAGTAGAGAAAAGTCAGTGGGCTGAGCAGTTTGGTCCGGAAGTTCTCAGGGCAAAAGAGCTGCTTTCGACCGAAGAATTAGCAGTGGCATTCCTCAACAAATACGGCAGCGTTGAGGTGGCCGAGTCCTGGTCTGAAGATAATGCACTAAAGATGATTTCATCGCTGCGTGTGCTTTTGAAGACTATTGAAGGAGTTGAGTGGAACTATTCGGACTTTGCCGAGCAGCTAAGACGGCAGATATCAATTGTGTTGGATTCATATCAGACCAAACAGGCCGCAGCGCTGGCCGCTACATCAAAGCAGTCTGCACTGGCGACACTGCTTGAGTCGTGGCCCGAAGATAGCTTTCGCAGGCTGGACATACCGGAAGAGGTTTTCGGAGTCCATCGTACCATGGGGGGCAGGATATACATACTGTTAAGGACGACCGAAGCGCTTAGGTCGGACTTCAGTCTATGTTCGGACGGCCTCGAAGAGCTTGGTGTTTCCTGCAGGATAATGGACGGCTCCGGCATTTGCGTTTCGGGCTTGGAAGCTCCCGGGGAAGCTGCTTTTTTGCATGCCCCGCTGGGAAAGTTCTTTCCTGGCTGGCGGGCTGAGATTCATTTTAGCGACGTTGATATTTTTGAAAGAACGGCCAACAGGCAAAGAATGATATACATCTGGGCCGGATTGCTTGCTATTGCCGTGATGGTAGCTGCGGGATTGCTGACGGCAAAGGCGATAGGAAAACAAATAAAGATAAACAAGCTGAAAAACGATTTCATTGCCACGGTATCGCACGAATTGAAGACGCCGTTGGCATCGATGCGCGTGTTGGTCGATACGCTGCTGGAAGGTAGCTACAGAGACCAGCAGCAGGTTACCGAATATCTGGAGCTGGTTTCGAAGGAAAATGAAAGGCTTACGGGATTAATTGATAATTTCCTCACCTTTTCGAGGATGGAGCGAAACAAGCAGGCATTCGCGATGGCCCGGACAAGTCCCGCTGCGATTGCCCGTGATGCTGGCGAAGCGGTTAAGACAAAATTCAGCAAGGGCAAATGCAGGTTCGAGGTAAATATCCCGGACGATTTGCCTGATGTTACGGCCGACAGAGATGCTATGGTAACGGTGCTCGTAAACTTGCTGGACAATGCGTACAAATATTCTTATGATAATAAGCGGATTGAATTGAGTGTTTTTTCCGAAGACGGCTCGGTTTGTTTTAGCGTTTCGGATAATGGAGCCGGCATATCACGCCGGTCGACAAAAAGGATATTCAACAGGTTTTACCAGGTTGATCGCAGTCTTGCACGGCGTGCCGAGGGCTGCGGACTTGGTCTTAGTATAGCGAAGTTTATTGTGGATGCTCACAAAGGTACGATTTCCGTCGAGAGCAAACCTGATCAAGGAAGTACTTTTACAGTGAAATTACCTGCCGGCAATTAATAGCTGGTGAAGAGGATAACCGTAATGAAAAGCGTGCTGATTATCGAAGACAATCCGGCGATGCTCCGTGGATTGGAGGATAACTTCGATTTGAAGGGATACCGCGTCAAGACCGCCCGCGACGGCGAGCAGGGCCTCAAAGCTGCGCTAACGGGAGAGCACGACCTTATCATTCTCGATATAATGCTGCCCAAGATTAACGGCTACGAAATATGTAGTCAAATCCGCAAGAAGAACCTCGATATGCCGATTATCATGCTGACAGCCAAGGACCAGGAATCCGACATTGTAATGGGACTGAATCTCGGCGCCGACGATTATGTGACAAAACCGTTCAGCATAAAAGAGCTGCTGGCCCGGGCCGAGGCGTTTATGCGGCGAAGGGGCGGCGGCGAGCCGGACGTCTATGAATTCGGCGACTGCCGGCTCGATATTGTCAATGAGACTTTCACTCGCGGTGGAAAGCCGGTCAAGCTCAGCCCCGGCCAGTTCAAGATGCTCCGCCTGTTTCTTAAAAGGGCCGATTGTACCCTGACCTGTGATGAAATACGTGGTGCCGTATGGGGTCATTCGCATTTTGTCACTTTGCGGGACATTGACGAGGCCGTCAGTACTTTACAGGGCATAATAGAGCCGGACCCCGGCGACCCTGTGTTCATCCATAGAATAATAGACATCGGTTATAAGTTTAAGCATCCGCAGGAACCGACACATTATGACAGTTGAATTTGTGAATGGAAGATTAAGGGTGGCAGCCTCAAGCGCAGCTTGGGGATGGTTTTTGTGGCTCTTACCATCCCCGGCTTTGAGGCTGCCACCCAATCGTACGATAAAAAACTACGACTTCATCCACAGCAGACGACCAGATGGAAACAATCCTGATAGTTGAAGATGATCCGACGATGTTGCGGGGACTCAAGGACAACTTTGAGTTCAAGGAGTACCGCGTACTGACCGCACCCGATGGTGAGGAAGGCCTGAATGCCGCGCTCAATGAAAAGCCCGATCTGATTATTCTCGATATCATGCTGCCGAAGATAAACGGCTACGAAGTGTGCAGATTGATACGCAAGGAAGAACTCGATATGCCCATAATCATGCTGACCGCCAAGGGCGAGGAGTCGGACATTGTGCTGGGATTGAATCTCGGGGCTGATGATTATGTCACCAAGCCCTTCAGCATAAAAGAGCTTCTCGCCCGTGCCGCGGCGTTTTTGCGACGAAGCAAGCAGGCCGAGCAGGATGTTTACGAATTTGCAGACTATCGCCTTGATATTCCCGCCAGAAAGCTGACGTGCAAAGGCGATGAAATCAAGCTCTCACCGAAAGAGTTCAAGCTGTTGGAGCTTTTCGTAAAGAAGCCCGGCCGGGCGCTCACCCGCGACGATATCCTAAACACCGTCTGGGGCTACGATTGCTACGTCGGCCCCCGAAGCATCGACCGCTTCGTCACCACACTAAGAAACAAAATCGAGCCCGACACTCATAATCCGATCTTCATCCACACAATCCGGGAGATCGGCTACAAGTTCGAACCACCCGGTGCATGTAAATATTAGCTCAACTTATACATTCTAAAAGCTGCGGCAAACCACAACTCAACAAGAATATTATTGTTTGAATATCTTCTTAATGTTTGTTTGGTTTTCATCAGACTTACTACGGGATTGTTATTCTTAAGGAAGTTAAAAAACATCAAAATAGTTTTTGTTGATGAATTTCCAGCCTCGTTTGAAATAATAGGGCCCAAATAATATTGAGCGTCCAAGGCATGGAATCTATCAATAAAATTTTTTGCTTTCCCGAGATGGCAAGAATCAAAGTAGATCAATTTAAGATTCTTTTGCGAAAATGTTGAAGGATAAAGTTTTTCATTGTTTATATTAATAAAGCCCTGACAGGAATTAATATCAATAATTCCGTGAACGCTCATTAACAAGAAATCAAAGTCTTTGGCTTTTTTGATACCATCAATATTTATGTTTTCAATATAATTGAAATATGAGTTTTTATACTTTTTGTTGATTGAGCTACATGCATTTTGCGGATCAGCAGTCAAATCTGTAATAATAAATCCATTATTAAGATCGACTTTGGGAAGAGCATCGGATTGCAGTTTATTATAACTGTATATTATGGGTTTAGTTTTGTATAAAAATTCGTTGTTAATTCTCAGGAATTCAAAAGGTATTTTTATTGAGCTCTCCGAGATTTTTACATTTATTGTGTCGTAATCTAATATAAATTCTTTAATCGGTTTTAATAATTCAGTACTTAGGAAATTTATTTCTTTCTCCAATTTACCTATTATAGTACTATTCCCTTTACCCCTTCGACTTACGATTGTATCGATAATATTACAGCTCTTGAAAATATTGTCTGCATTGTTGATAACATAAACCTTCTTGTTTTCATTTGTATGTATAAATATTTGTAAAGAATCTTGTTTCTTCTCAATATCAATAAAAAGCACATTAGCATTTACACAAGAAAAGTTTAGACTACCTACTAAAAAAAGAAATAATTTAATTACATTCCGTGATTTCATTGGCCCAATCCCGAATTATATACCAACCTTGACTGGAGAGTTATCCATATTCTTTATCCCGCAAAGACCAAAGGGATTATAGCACAAACCACTATGCGGTCGAAGATTATTATATTCCAATAGTCAGTTCTTGACGTTCTTTGGCCGTAAGCCGTATAACACACTTCTTGTTCATACCGATTCCTTTCAGAAAAAACAATATCCTGAAAGCTATATCGGCAACGATCAATCAACTGTCATATTCAAATGTTATGTGGTGCTAAGCGTTTTTCTATGTTTCTGCTGCTTCAATCGCATCGGTGAGTTTTAGCGTGCCTTCGTACAGGCTTCGGCCGATTATTGCCGCTTCGGGGTTGAACTCGGCAAGCTTTCTGATGTCTTCTATGGTGTTTACGCCGCCGGAAGCGACTACGGGTACATCGACCGCCTCGACGAGCGTTTTTGTTCTCTCGAAGTTCGGCCCGGTCATCATGCCGTCTTTGGCTATATCTGTATAAATTATTGCTGCCAGGGGAAGTTTCGCCGCCTCGGTTGCGAACTCCAGCAGGGTTAGGGAGCTGTCCTGTGTCCAGCCGTGCGTGGCAACTTTCGAGCCTTTGGCATCAAGGCCGAGTACCATTTTGCCGCTGAACTTCTGTGCCATTTCGCTGAACCACTCGAAGTCCTGCACGGCTTTCGTGCCGATGATGACTCTGCCGGCGCCGATATCGAGCAGTTGTTTTATGGAAGCTTCGTCGCGCAGTCCGCCGCCGACCTCGATGTTCAGTATCCCAAGTGCCGCTATTGCTGATATCGTATCTGTATTGACCGGCCTGCCGAGTTTGGCCCCGTCCAGGTCGACGATATGCAGCCACTCGGCCCCATCCGAGCTGAATTCACGGGCTTGTTCGACGGGATTGTCCCGATAGTTTATCTGGCGGTCATATTGTCCCTGGATGAGTCTTACGCATTTTCCGTCCCGCAGGTCGATTGCCGGTATTATATACATCTGCTCTCCTTCAAAGGTTTCTTAAAATTGTGTCGCGGGCATCCTGCCCGCGATTCGAGGGCGGGACGCTCTCGACACGAAATGGTGTGCGTTGCACACCCTACCTGAGTAATCAAGCATTGTCACCAACGAGCGGGCGAATCTTGTCCACGGTGAAATAAATCAGGTGCCGGACTTTTTCGTCAGGCTCGCGAGTTTTTGTATGCTGTTGTTTTATCTCTTTTATCCGTTCCGGATCCTTCTCTTCGCCCGTTTTGGTCAGGTGCAGTCTTTTGCCGGCATATCCTTCGACCTGCTCGGTGAACATATACGCGGCTTTGGGATTGGCCTGGATATTCGAGTAGCTCAGCTTCTCCAGCATACTCAGCGCGATGGTTTTGTCATCTATAATGTAAGGCCGGGAATAAACGGCGATATCGACGTTGCCGTCCGAATCGCTTGTCGCCAGGACACCAAGGCCTTTGATGTTTTCAAAATATTCTGCAAGGCTCATAATTTTCTCCTTCATCTTGTAATATCATTTAGAGCTTGTTCTACATTAGTATACTTGAAATCGAAACCTGTGTTCAATAATCGTTTTGGCAGAACCTTTTGCCCGGACAGGAGCATTTCGTCGGCCATTTCGCCGAATGCCAATCGGGCGGCGAGGGCCGGGACGTTCAGCCAGGCCGGCCGGTGCAGGACCTTTCCCAGAATCTTACAGAATTCCTTCATAGTGACCGGCTCGGGGGCCGTGAGATTAAAAACGCCCTTATGGTGTTCGTTTTCCAGCAGGAATTTTATTGCTTTGACTTCATCTTCAAGATGTATCCAGGAAAACCATTGCCTGCCGCTGCCGAGGTGTCCGCCGAGAAAAAACCGAAACGGTTTTACGAGCTTTGCAAAAGCACCTCCGTCCCGGCCCAAAACGACCCCGGTGCGAATGACAACGCAGCGAACTCCCACGCCCTCAATTTCTTCCGCATAACTTTCAACGCGCCGGCACAAGTTTGCAAGAAATCCTTTGCCCGGTGTCGAGGTTTCATCAAGCGGCTCATCCTGGCGAGAGCCGTAGTAACCGATAGCCGAAGCCAGGATTACCACAGTCGGCTTTTTGTCCGCTTGCTTTATCACTTCGAGAACCGCTCTGGAACTATCCAGCCTGCTGTGAAGTATGCCGGCCTTTTTCGATTCGTTCCACCGGCCTGAAGCAACATTTTCCCCCGCCAGGTTGATGATAGCGAACGCTCCGTTTGCCTGCTTATACCAACTTCCGGTCGTTCTTCCATCCCATTCGATTATTTTAGCCATCTCGCCGATTGATTTGGCGGCTCTGCTTGCGTCACGCGACAGGGCAATTACTTCATAATCTTTATGAAGAGCTTTGCACAATGCTCTGCCTATAAAACCTGTCGCTCCTGTTATTACCACTCGCATAGCGTCACCTTCTACTATATTTTTTCCAGGGCCTGGATTTTGTTCATGTAAGCGTCGGCATCGAATTTTCGCTTCAATCCTGCCGCGTTCATATAACGGATCTTACCAAAAACTGGTCTTTCGCCCCAGGCCCTGTCGTGCTTGCCGAAGCACCAGGCCACGCCGGCAAAGGCGTTTGGCCCTCTGCCGTCAAGCTCGTATTTGTTGTTGAGTTGCAGCGCGATTTTGAAGCCGGTCTGCGGGTTCCTGCTCCATTCGAGAATTTTTTTGCCCCAGTACATTCTCATATAGCCGTGCATCTTTCCGGCCAGGACCATCTCTTTTTGTGCTGCGTTCCAGTAGGGGTCGTGAGTCTGGGCTTTTTCGAACTGCTCGATGGAATATACATAATCCCTTTTATCCCTGCGGTGGAAATTCAAAGTTCTCTTGGCCCACGGCTCAAGGCAGGCAAACTTATCGTAGCAGTCATTATAGTAAGCGAAATTATGGCTGAGTTCTCTGCGCACTATGAGTTCTTCAAGATATGCATCTTTGCCGGCACTGGAAGTCTTAGAGACCTTCAGAGCAATATAGAGCGGCGAAATCTGCCCGAAGTGCAGATAAGGGCTCATGTTAGAGACATAATCGGCAGTCGGGTTGTTCCGCATCTCGGCGAAGCGATCCAGCTTGTTTTTCAGAAAATTGCTCAGCCGGCGTTTCGCCTGTTTTGTGCCGCCATGAAATCCGTCCACTTTTGAGACGCTTCTATCGATATCAAGTTTCGACAGAGCCTTCTCGATGTCGTCAATATTGAACGTGTGGAACTTTATGCCGAGCGAATCGAGCTTTGGTTTACTGTGATTCAGCGGGACCAGATAGTAATCAAGTTTCTTCGTGATTCGTGGCCGGAACGTCCCGGCTGAGAAATTCTCTTTCGACGAGGCTTCTTCCACGGGAACAATCAGATTTGTTTCAACTTCATACAACGGGCAATCGATTTGCTCGGCGACGTTCGTCCGCCATTTTTTCTGGACTCGTAATTGCCCCGCATCGACGACAACCAGAGCGGCATCCTTTGCCAGTTCAGCCGCGCCGGAATCGGGAGAATCCTGCCGGATAACCATTCGAATGCCTTTTGCTTCAAGAGCTTTGCGAACTTCTTTTAATCCCTCCAGCATGAAATAGTAATGACGCTGATTTGCCTCGGGCCAGCTCTCTGTTATGCCGAAGAACACGAGAACAGGTTTTTTCAATTTATTAGCCGTCCGAATCGCGTATTCGAGAGCGTGATTGTATTCGGCCCGCTGTGCGGCCTGCATCCAGTAGAGCACATATTTTCCGCCGCCGAGCTGCCCGTCATTAAGGAGCTTTATTCTTTCCTGCTGAATCATTTCCATAAATGATATACAAATACAATCGCTGAAGAAATCAAATTGTTTGACAAAGTGCGGCCTTTTAATATAGTTGGCAGTAAGTAAATAACAGGAACTTTCGAAATTAGGAGACCAGACTATGAACGAGGCGAAGATTTCAATAAGTGCGCGATTAAGGGCGTTTGTTTTATCAACCATGTGGATTTTACTTTTGGGAGCTCTGGCCATGTTTCTTGCGACATCAAGCTCCTGTACGACCGGCGGGGAGTTGTCCAGGTCGTCGGGGCAAAAAATCCCGGTCATCTTCGATACCGATATCTGCGACGATATCGACGACACCTGGGCGCTGGCCTTGCTCCTGCAATCGCCCGAATTCGACGTCAAACTGATTACGACCGAGGTCGGCAACACGAAATCGAAAGCTAAGACCGTAGCCAAGTTCCTGCAAACCGTCGGCAGGACGGATATCCCCATCGGCATCGGCGTTCAGCAACACAAAGGTCACCATCGGCAGGATGCGTGGGCGAAAGATTACGAGCTGTCATCTTATCCCGGCACGATTTACCAGGACGGCGTGCAGGCTTTAATCGACACGATTATGAAATCCCGCAGGACGATAAAATTAGTCGCTGTCGGCCCGGTGCCCAATATCGCCGCAGCGCTTCAGCGCGAACCGAAGATCGCCAGGAAAGCGGAATTTGTCGGCATGCACGGCAGCGTTCGCCGGGGCTATGGTAATAATCCGACACCCAGCGCCGAATATAACGTTAAGGCTTTTGTCAAAGAAGCGCAAAAGGTCTTTACGGCACCGTGGGACATGACAATTACCCCGCTTGATACGTGCGGCATCGTTCAGCTTAAAGGTGAAAAGTATCAAAAAGTGCTTAATAACAACAGCCCTTTGACGAAGGCGTTAATGGAAAACTATCGTGCATGGTTCAGACAGGGGCTCCTGAACCAAGACAAGGATTTGAGTGGGGCCGAACTCGATAAGATGACTGATCAAAAATGCAATTCGAGCAGTTCGACCCTTTTTGATACGGTCGGTATTTATCTGGCGATGTCAACCGACCTGGTGAAGATGGAAAAGCTGCCGATCATCGTGACAGACGATGGCTTCACGAGAATCGACAAGAACGGCAAGGTGATTAACTGCGCCACCGAATGGAAAGACCT